>CALRKX020000196.1:0-5215 GCA_943368305.1 Erythrobacter sanguineus | reverse complement strand
CGGCGCTTTTAAGATGTATCATATTTGCGCAATTCCGTGATGAAAAACGGCAGGTATTTTCAGCGCAGCCTTTGCCCCTTTTCGTCAAAATGAAAGGCGCGGCTGGCATCCGGGGTCAGCCAGACAGCCTCATCCACGGCAAAGTCATGCTCGCCGAACAGGCGCACTGTCAGCAGGCCATGGGGTTCGGCGCGCACATAGACCAGCGTCTCGCCGCCCAGCTTTTCAACATGGCTGACCAACCCGGAAATCTGGCCCGCATCGCGCGCGATGGTCAGATGTTCGGGACGAATGCCGGTGGTCTCGCCGCGCTGACCGACCGCCGCCGATTTCAGGAAGTTCATCTGCGGCGATCCGATGAAGCCTGCAACAAACGTATTGGCCGGGTTGTTGTAAAGCTCCATCGGGGCGCCGACCTGTTCCACCTTGCCCGCGCGCAAGACCACGATCTTGTCGGCCAGCGTCATCGCCTCGACCTGATCATGGGTGACATAGATCATCGTGGCCCCCAGCTCTCGGTGCAGGCGGGCAATCTCGATCCGGGTGGCGACGCGCAGGGCGGCATCAAGGTTCGACAGCGGTTCGTCGAACAGGAACAGCTTGGGTGTCCGCACAATGGCGCGGCCGATGGCGACCCGCTGACGCTGCCCGCCCGACAGTTCGGCAGGGCGGCGATCAAGGTATTGGTCCAGTGCCAGCATTCCGGCGGCCTGCGCGATCGAGGCGTCGATCTTCGCTTTGGGCTCGCCCGCCTGTTTCAGCGCCAGCCCCATGTTCTCTCGCACACTCAGGTGTGGGTAAAGCGCGTAGGTCTGGAACACCATCGCAATCTCGCGCTTGGCGGGGGCCAGATCGTTGATCCGCACCCCGTCGATGACAACATCGCCGCCCGTCACATCCTCCAGCCCCGCGATCATCCGCAACAGGGTGGACTTGCCGCAGCCAGAGGGGCCGACGAACACGCAGAACTCTCCGTCGTTCACGGTCAGATCGACGCCCTTGATCACCTCGGTCTTGCCGAAGGCCTTGGCGACATTGGTCAAAGTCAGGGCACCCATCGGCGTCTCCTTCAAAGTTTTACAGGCTGACCCGACCGCACGCTTTCGTCAGCGGCAAGGCAAATGGCCAAGGATTGCACCGCATCTTGCAGGTGCCGGGTCAGATCGAGGTTTTCGGTGATGGCGCGGGCCATGAAGGCCTGCTCTCGGTCGCACAGTTCCTGATGGCCGGGTTCGTCGGCCATGCTGATGTCGGTATCGCCGGTATCGACCCGATGCACCCGCAAAAGCGAGGTTTTGGTATGCGTATCAATATCATCCGAGCGCGCGCTTTCGGGCATGCGGATGGAAACCGCACCGTTGGGCGACACCACATCCTTAACGAAAAACGCGGTGTCCGACATCATCGGGCCCCAGCCCGCCTCATACCAGCCCAAGCTGCCATCCTGAAACAGCACCTGAAAATGGCCATAGTTGTACATGCCGGGCGCGATGTCGTTTGACAGACGCAGGCCCATGCCGCGCACCTCAACCGGCTTTGCATCGGTGATCTGGCACATCACATCGACATAATGCACCCCGCAATCGACAATGGGCGGCGTGGTCTGCATCAGCGCCTTGTGCACCTCCCATGTCGGGCCACTGGATTGCTGGTTCAGGTTCAGCCGGAACACATATGGCCCGCCCAAGGCGCGCGCCTCGGCAATCAGGCGCTGCCAGCTTGGATGGTGGCGCAGGATATAGCCCACCACCACCTTGCGCCCTGTCCGTGCGGCACACTCGGCCACGCGCCGGGCGTCGGCCACCGTGGTCGCCAGCGGCTTTTCCACGAATACATCCGCCCCTGCCTCCATCGCCGCCACGGCATAATCGGCGTGGCTGTCGGAATAGGTGGCAACACAAACCAGATCAGGCTTCAGCCGCGCCAAGGCCTCGGCATAATCCGCTGTGATCGGGTAGCCCTGCAATTCGGGCGGCAGATCGGGGCGGGAACGGTTGACCAGCCCGACAATCTGGAATTCGGGGATGGTGTGATAGGCCAGCGCATGGCTGCGGCCCATATTGCCAAGCCCAGCGACAAGGACACGGATCATTTGACAGCTCCTGCGGTGATGCCACTGATCAACTGGCGCGAAAAGATCAGATACAGCCCCAGCACCGGAATGATCGCCAGCGACAGCGCCGCCAGCACGGCGTTCCAGTTGGTAACGAACTGCCCGATGAAGACCTGGCTTCCAAGGGTGATGGTCTTGGTCGCCTCTGACGGCGCCAAAATCAGCGGGAACCACAGGTCGTTCCAGATCGGGATCATGGTGAACACCGCCACGGTGGCCATCGCGGGCCGGATCAGCGGCAGCACCAGGGTAAAGAAGATGCGGTATTCCGACAGGCCATCAATCCGCCCCGCGTTCTTCAGATCGTCCGATATCGTCTTCATGAACTCTGACAGGATGAACACCGCCAAAGGCAGGCCCTGCGCCGTGTAAACCAGAATCAGCGCCGTTCGCGTGTTCACCAGCCCCGCCGCGACCATCAGTTGCAAGATCGCCACCGTGCCCAGCCGGATCGGGATCATGATCCCCAGCGCCAGATACAGCCCCATCAGCATGTTGCCCCGGAACCGGTATTCCGACAGCGCAAAGGCCGCCATCGCGCCAAACAGCAGCACGAAGAACAGGCTGGCCACGGTGACGATCAGCGAATTGGCGAAATACTGCACCACATGGCCCTGGTGCAGCACGGTGGCATAGCCCACCGCGTCGAAATTGCCGGGGCTGGGCAGTGCCAAGGGGTCGGCAAAGATCGCCTTCCTGGACTTGAAGCTGTTGATCACGATCACGAAAACCGGGAACAGCGAAATCAGCGTATAGGCCAGCAGCACCGCATGGGCGGCGATGCTGCGTCCGGTATGGCTGCGGCTCTGGCTCATGGTAGTCCCCTAGAACTGATAGCGGCGCAGCCGCGTCTGGATGCCGAAGAGGTAAAGGCACACCCCCACCAGAATGATGCCGAACATCGCCGTCGCAATCGCCGCCCCCATGTGCGGGTCCCCCAGTTGCAACTGAAAGCCAAAGAAGGTGCGATACAGGAACGTGCCAAGGATATCGGTCGAAAAATTCGGCCCAGCCAGCGCGCCTTGGGCAACATAGATCAGGTCAAAGGCGTTGAAATTGCCCACGAAGGTCAGGATAGAGATAATGCCGATCGAGGGCAGGATCAGCGGCAGCTTGATCTTCCAGAACTGCGCCCAGCCGGTCAGCCCGTCCATTTCCGCCGCCTCGATCACATCATCGGGGATCGACAGCAGGGCAGCATAGATCAGCATCATCGGAATGCCGACGAACTGCCAGACCGACACCAGCGCCAGGGTGACCAATGCGGAATCCGGTTTGCCCAGCCAGGGGCCATAAAGCGATTTCAGCCCCACCGCATCCAGCATACCCGGCGCAATGCCCCAGATCGGCGACAGGATCAGCTTCCACACGAACCCCACGATGACAAAGGACAAGATGGTGGGAATGAAGATTGCGGTCCGGTAAAACGCCGCCATCCGCAACCGGGGCGACGAAAGGATCGCCGCCAGCAAGACCCCGATCGGGTTCTGCACAAGCATGTGAATGACAAAGAACCAGCAGTTGTTGCGCAGCGCGTTCCAGAAACTGGCCGACCAGCGCGGATCTCCGAACAGGGCGGCAAAATTCGCCAGTCCCACGAACACCCGGTTCTCGCCCTGCATGTTGTATAGCGACAGGTTCAGTGTCCCGAACAACGGGATGATCATGATGGCGGTATAGACCAGCACCGCTGGCGCCAGAAATACCGCGATATGCCCGCGAAACGCCCTGCGTCCGGCCATGCCCGTCCCTTTCATATTGGCAAAAATATCCTGCGGGGGGTGCGGGGGGCGCAAAGCCCCCCGCTTCCGTCAGGTCAAACGGCGCTCAGGGCGCGGGTTTGTACCAGCTATCAAGGCCATCCTGCAGGCGCTTGGCGGCATCTGCCGGCGTCTCGGTGCCGTTGATTACGTTGGCGCTGGCGTTCCAGGTTTCATTTTCCAGGTTCGGCGTGCCGCGCGACAGGATCTGATAGGTCGAGCGGATGGTCGAATGGCACTTGCCGCGCCATGACACGAATTCCTGCGCCAGCGGGTCTTTCATCTCGACCGGGGTCGAGTTCAGGCTGAAAAAGCCGGGCAGGGCATTGGCATACATCGTCGCGAATTCTGCGCTGCCAACCCATTCAAGGAACTTCTTGGTTTCCTCGGGGTGGGCTGTCTTGGCATTCATGCCCATGGCGATGTCGGTGTGGTCGCTGATGTAGCAATCATCCCCGGCCTTGACGACGGGCGGCGGGAAAGCCCCCATCTTGAATTGCGCCTGGGTGTTGAAACCAGAGATTTCCCACGACCCTGCCGGATAGATCGCGGCGCGGCCAAGGGTGAACAGGTTCTGGCTGTCGGGGTAGGTCTGGGCTTCGAACCCGTCGCCCAGATAATCCTTCCACTTCGCCAGTTGCTCGAAGGGTGCGACCCAATCGGCATCGGTCAGTTTTTGCGCGCCCTTGATCAGCGCAACGCGCCCCTCTTCGCCCTTCCAGTAGTTCGGGCCGATGTTGTTGTACCCCATCGTCGCCGCTTCCCACTGGTCGGCTGTGCCCATGGCCATAGGAATATAGGTGCCGTCGGCCTTGATCTTGTCCAGCACGGCAAAGAACTCATCCACCGTGGTGGGCGGGGTCAGGCCAAGGGCGTCAAACGCATCCTTGTTGTAGATGAAGCCGTGGATCACGCTTGCCATCGGCACGCAGAAGGTGGCCTTGGCATCATCGGTCTGCCAGGCCGATTTTGCCACATCGCTGAAATTCGCCATGGCGGCAAGGCTGGTCAGATCGGCCAGATTGCCCTGTTTGAATAGTTCAAGCGAGGCGTCGAACGGGCGGCAGGTGATCAGGTCGCCCGCCGACCCGGCCGAGAGTTTGGAGTTCAGCGCGGCGTTATATTCCGCCGGGGCGGTTGGCGAAAACGTGACCTTGATGCCGGGGTTCGCGGCCTCGAACGCAGGGATCAGCGTGTCTTGCCAGATGGTCAGGTCATCGTTGCGCCAGCTTTCGATGGTCAGCGTCACATCTTCGGCTTGGGCAGCGCCTGCCAGCAGCGTGCTGGCCAAAAGGGCAAAGCGAAGGGTCTTTTTCATGGGTAACCTCCTGTTGGTCTTTAT
>CALRKX020000195.1:0-5271 GCA_943368305.1 Erythrobacter sanguineus | reverse complement strand
CGCATTCCCCTTTGCCGATGAACAGCCTTAGCCCGGCGATCTCGTCTTTTGTCAGGATGTCCGCGCCCGCGCCGGATGACAGCGCCGTGACATAGGCATCGAACCTTGCCCGGCCGGGTTGCAGCGTGCGCTCATAGGCCGCGATGGATTTGCCGATGTTGGCAAAGACCCGCGACACGACCCGGCGATCCTGTTCCGCCATTGCGTCCCATGCGGCGGATGCCTTGGGGTCGGCCACCGGCCCGGCCCGGTGCGGCAGGTGATCAAGATCGGGAAGCGGACCGAATACCGTTTGATACGAAGGGCGATAGGCCGCAGCAACAAGGTGGGCGTATTGTGTGCGGTCGCCGCCGTGTTCCACCGGGCTTTCCATCGGCCCAAGCGCCTGCGACCACAGGCTATCCTTGCGCCCGTCCCAGAACAGGAACGGACTATAGGCCATGCCCGCAATCGGCATCGTGCGCCGCCCCGCTATGCCCAAGCCCCGACCAAGCGGCCGATCATCCTGAAACTGGTGATCGGGCAGATGGCAGCTTGCACAGGACACCTGTCCATTGGCGCTGAACCGGGTATCGAAAAAGATCGCCCGGCCAAGTTCCACCGCGCGCGGATCATCCGCCACGCTGTTCGACGGGTCCGGGGGCAGAGGCCCCAGTTCTGACAGCGACAGCGATGCGATCACGCTCTGTTCTTCAACCGACCAGATTGGAACGGCCGCCGAAGGGCCGACCGCCAGCGCAAGCGCCCCAAGCCCGAGAGCGCCCACCGAAAGAACCCGAAAGTTGGCCATGCCTTGCCCTTACAAAATGATGTTGAAGGTCACGACGTCGGCACCATTGGCGCCATTGATAGCCAGTTCGAACGTCCACCAGCCGCGCATGTTGAACTTGACTCCTTCGATCTGATAGCGACCATTTCCAAGGCTCTTCGTCACTTGCGGGGCCGTGGGAAGGCCGTGGCCATGCTGCGGCATCCCCCCGCTGATCGCTATGCTGGCCCTGCTTGCCGGGGCCCCTGCGGCGGTCTGCAGGGTCACGGTCCAGATGTGCATTTGCCTGACCGTGATCGGCAGGGCCTCTGGCGACAGTTGCGCACGATAAAGGCCACCGTTCGATATCCTAGTCAGCGAAAGATCAAGATCATCGGGAACCGCGCCTGAGAACACCCCGGCCAAGGCGGCACCGGACAGCAGGACTGTGCACGGAATGGAAAGCAGGATTGCCCTGCGGGCGATGGGTTTGGGCATAGCGGTTCCTATCAGGCCAAGGTGTCCGGTCCTGCCGGCAATGCGCCCCTATAGGGCAGGCACGGGGACGGGCGATTGAACGAAACGGCTGACTTTGCAGCCGCCCCGGAAACCGATAAAAGACGGTATGAAATACGCTGGACGGGGCCGCATCGTTCTGTGGGAAGGTGCCAGTCTTTGGGCCTTCGATGTGCCGCTTGAGTCTCCGATCCGGCGCAATACCGATTTTCATGCCCATCATGCCATCCAGTTGACTCTGTCGGCGGGGGGGCGTTTTGCGTTCCACATCGGGGACGAGGTGGTGGATGGACCGGTCGTTCTTATCGCGCCGGATGTGCCGCATGCCTTCTATCCGCAGGGGCGCAACGCGATGATCTTCATCGAACCGGAAAGCAGGATCGGGGCGGCGGTTCTGAGCGATCTTGCCACTCACAAGGTGGCACGGCTGGATCCGGCGCGGTTCGCCGACATTGCGACCGGGCTTTCCTGCATCTGGGAGCAGCCGCGCCCGGATGATGCCACCCTTGTTGACCTGGGGCGGGAGATGGCGACGCGGCTGGCTGGCAACGCGGGTGCCGTGCAAACAATCGACAGGCGTATCGCGCGCGTGCTGGCAAGGCTGTCTGCCGACATCGATTCCCGGCTTGACGTCAGTCAGGCGGCCGAAATTGCCTGTCTTTCGGAGAGCCGCTTCAGCCATCTTTTTGTGGCCGAAGTCGGCCTGCCCTTTCGCACCTATGTGTTGTGGCGGCGGCTGATGGTGGCGGTCAATGGAATTGCCGCAGGCGACACGCTGACCCATGCGGCGCATCATGCGGGGTTTGCCGATTCTGCGCATTTCAGCCGGACTTTCCTGCGGATGTTCGGCGTTCCGGCGTCTTTGCTTTTGATGATCTAGGGACCATCTGCCGGGTGACTTGAACACCTTTTGTCGGGGGCGCTTCAGATTAGCTTTTTCGTTCAAGCGCCGCGCCCGGTGTCAGGGGTAGGAATGCGTCACCAGACCAAAAACCCCAAGAGGATCACATGACCGACATCGACCAGACCACCGACTGCACCTGCCATCCGACCTGCGCCTGTGGCGCAAACTGCACATGCGGCGAAAGCTGCACCTGCCCCCCTGTCGCCGGCACCGCTGTAACTTGCCGATGCGACAACTGAATCTGCCACACCATCGTCAGGTTCGCCCCCGGTGAACCTGGCCGCCCTTGTTCACAACACCTGTCCCCACAGCGACCCGTCGCATTGGCGTCATCCGCCATGATCTGGCTGCGAAAAAGGGGCCGCCCATCCACTGCAGCCTGCATGGCGCATTCCGCCTTGCCTCGAACGGGCTGCTGGAGGCTTTCGTCATGGGACGCGCGGCGGGGCTGGACATTGCCGACGCAGGGCCGCGGGGGGCCACGACCCACACGCAGATGGTCGCCGGGCGTCTGGTCACAGAGGCATCCGGCAACATGAGCCTGCCACGCACTCCCGAAGTGGCGACGACCGGGGTGGATTACATCAGCGTCAGCGCACTGACCCATTCGGCCCCGGTGCTGGACCTTGGCCCTGACAACGGCGACAGATGACATTGCCTGCAATTTCCGGTTGACGCCGCCCCGCGAAAACGCCACCCTTCCGCCACGTCAGGGGAGTCCCGCCTAGGGGACTGAGAGGCTGAATGGGGGTAAAACCCCGGTGAAGCGACCCTTTGAACCTGACCCAGTTGACACTGGCGTAGGAAGACCGAAGGGCATTCCCCCAAAGCTGCGGCTGGGTGGTCCTTTCGGGCCATATGGCCCGTTGCGCATTGGCGCTTGCGGGTCGTGCGGCCCCTTTCTGCCCCCCGGTTTCATTTGGGTCTTTTCGAAAGGAAGGACCAGAATGACCAAAGATGATGCCCCCGTCACCACCGGCGCCTTGCCCGGCTCGCGCAAGGTCTGGCTGCCGGGCAGCCTGCACGAAATCCGCGTGCCGCTGCGCGAGATCGCCATTTCCAGTGAACAGCCGCTGCGTGTCTATGACGCCTCTGGCCCCTATACCGACCCTTCGGCACAGATCGACATTGCGCGCGGGCTGGCCGATGTGCGGGGCCGCTGGCTGCAGGACCGCGGCGAGGTTCAGGCCTATTCCGGCCGCGCGATCACCGATGCCGACAACGGCTTTGCCAGTGGCGCGCGGCTGACCCCGGCCTTTCCGCAGCGGCGTGACCCCCTGCGCGCCATCGGTGACCGGGCGGTGACCCAATTTGCCTATGCCCGTGCCGGGGTGATCACACCCGAGATGGAATTCGTGGCGATCCGCGAGAATGAAGGGCGGCTGGCAGCCCAATACCATGACGGTGAGGCGTTCGGGGCCACCCTGCCCGATCTTGTCACCCCCGAATTCGTCCGCGCCGAAATCGCAGCCGGACGCGCCATAATTCCTGCCAACATCAACCACCGAGAGTTGGAGCCGATGATCATCGGCCGCAATTTCAAGGTGAAGATCAACGCCAACATCGGCAATTCCGCCGTCACCTCCAGCATGGAACAAGAGGTGGACAAGATGGTCTGGGCCATTCGTTGGGGCGCGGATACGGTGATGGACCTGTCTACAGGTCGCAACATACACAACATCCGCGACTGGATCATCCGCAACGCCCCGGTGCCGATTGGCACTGTGCCTCTGTATCAGGCGCTGGAAAAGGTTGGCGGTGTCGCCGAGGCCCTGACTTGGGAGGTATTCCGCGACACGCTGGTGGAACAGGCGGAGCAGGGGGTGGACTATTTTACAATCCATGCCGGTGTACGGCTGCACATGATCCCGATGACGGCAAAACGCGTGACCGGCATCGTCAGCCGGGGCGGCTCGATCATGGCGAAATGGTGCCTGCACCACCACCGCGAAAGCTTTCTTTATGAACGCTTTGATGAGATTTGCGACATTCTGCGCGCCTATGACGTGTCATTCAGCCTGGGCGATGGCTTGCGCCCCGGTTCGATCGCGGATGCCAATGATCAGGCGCAGTTTGCCGAGCTGCGGACGCTGGGCGAACTGACCAGGATCGCTTGGGCCAAGGATTGTCAGGTAATGATCGAAGGCCCCGGCCATGTGCCGATGCACAAGATCAAGGCCAATATGGACGAACAGTTGAAACATTGTCACGAAGCGCCGTTCTACACCCTTGGGCCGCTTACGACCGACATCGCACCGGGCTATGACCACATCACATCGGCAATTGGTGCCGCGATGATCGGGTGGTTCGGCACGGCTATGCTGTGTTATGTCACACCCCAGGAACACCTAGGCCTGCCTGACCGCGACGATGTGAAAACCGGGGTCATCACCTACAAGCTGGCCGCCCATGCCGCCGATCTGGCCAAGGGCCATCCGGGGGCACAGGCGCGCGATGATGCGCTGTCGCGCGCGCGCTTTGACTTTCGCTGGCAGGATCAGTTCAACCTTGGTCTTGACCCCGACACCGCCCGCGCAATGCATGATGAAACCATGCCCGCAGAGGCACATAAGGTGGCGCATTTCTGTTCGATGTGCGGACCAAAGTTCTGCTCGATGCGGATCAGCCACGACATCCGCGCCGAGGCCGAACGGCAGGAGGGGCTGGAGGCAATGGCCGGAAAGTTCCGCGAGGCCGGGGCGCTTTATGTCCCGGTCAAGGAACCCGCAGAATGATTTCCGTTCTTGGACAGGGTGTTGCGGGCCTGTGCGCCGCAACCGCGCTGGCGGAACGTGGGCTGGAGATCGAGGTCATCGTGCCACCAGACGCGCCCGCGCCTGCCTCGTATCTGGCAGGGGGGATGCTGGCCCCCTTTTGCGAGGCCGAGGCCGCGCCCCCGGTGGTCTGCGCACGGGGGCAAGCCGCGGTCGGCTGGTGGCGGGACCGCTTTGGTGGCGTGGTGCAGCGCGGCACGCTGGTTGTGGCCGCGCCGCGTGATCAGGCAGAGCTTGACCGCTTTGCCCGCGCCACCCAAGGCCACGCAACCGTTGATCCCGGCGCGCTGGAGCCTGATCTGGCCCGCCGTTTTGCCCGCGGTCTGCAT
>CALRKX020000194.1:0-5277 GCA_943368305.1 Erythrobacter sanguineus | reverse complement strand
CAACTGGTCGATGATCCCTTGCGCCAGCGTGACCCCATCCACCGCGAACCGCTCACCCGCGCCGGTCCTCCGCCGCGCGATCAGGGTCAGCGCCTTCCTTGCCGCCTCGCCATCCCACGCCTCCAGCCGCCCCAGCACATGGCTGGCGTCTGACGGGGTGACACCCGAAATCATCACCAGCCCCCGCGCCACCAACCGCTCCAGCGCGGCCACCTCAATCCGGCTGGTCAGGGCGCTGGCCATCGGCATTGCTTCGGTGATCCGCGCCAGAACCGCCGCCTCTCGGGCGCTAAGGCCGCCCGCCTGCCCGCCCATCGGCACCACGAAACGGCCGTCAAACTCGCCCGCCGTTTCGGTCGATAGCCAGCGGTCCAGCGCCGCATGCACCATTGGCCCCGCATCCACCGCCAGCAGCGACACCGGCATCAAGCGGCGCGGGCCAAGCCGCAGGCCTCCGGTCAGGCCAGAGGTTTGCAGATGGACCTCACTGTCGCCACCAAGGCCCCAGGTTCGCATCGCTACCGCCTCGACCATGGTGCGGAACCCACCGACCTGCGCGCCTTCGGGATCAATCTCTGGCAGGCCATCCTTCAGCAGCGCGATGTCGGTCGTGGTGCCGCCAATGTCCGACACCAGCGCATCCTTGGCCCCGGTCAGCCAGCGCGCGCCAACGATGCTGGCGGCGGGGCCGGAGAGGATGGTTTCAATCGGCCGTTCGCGCACCATAGCCGCCGAAATCAACGCGCCATCACCGCGCACCACCATCAGCGGCGCCGTGATGCCCGCCGTTTCAAGATGCCGCTCACAGGCCGCAACCAGCCGGTCGATCATGCCGATCAGCCGCGCGTTCAACACCGCCGTCAGTGCCCGCTTCGGCCCGTTCAACTGCGCCGACAACTCATGCGAACAGGTCACTGGCCGCCCCGTTGCCCGCCTGATCAGATCACGCGCGGCGGTTTCATGCGCTGGGTTGCGAGTGGCGAACCGGGCGGCCACGGCAAAGCCCATCACCTGATCGGCCAGCCCGGCCAGTTCCGTCTCCAACCGCGCCAGATCCAGCGGCGCGGCCTCGCCCCCCGCATGGTTATGGCCGCCGTCCAGCAGGATGACCGGATCGCCCTTCAGCGCCTCAGTCAGCCCGCCACGCTCCATATCGCCCGCATCGAACCCGATGAAGACCAGCGCGACACGGCCCCCCTGCCCTTCAACCAACGCATTGGTGGCAAGGGTGGTTGACAGCGACACCAGCGCAATCTCATCCGCCCGCACCCCGGCGGCGGCCAGAGCCGCATCCGCCGCCCGGCCAATGCCCAGGGCCAGATCGGCCCGTGTGGTCAGCGACTTGGCCTTGCCCAGAACCGCCTGCGCGCCATCATCGACGATCACCGCATCGGTATAGGTGCCGCCGGTATCCACCCCAAGGAAATAGGCCATCTGCCGCTCCGTCCTGTTCGCAAGGCTGACATAGCCCGCCCTGTCGCCAAGGTCAGCCCCCGCACGACCGTGACCGGCCTGTTAGCGACGACCTTGGGTGGTTTGGCAATCTGGCATGGCGCAAGGTTCGGGCAGATCAGGAAACGCATTGCGTTTCCCCGCCCGTGCGCAACCTTTCCTCCAGAGACACGGAGAGGCCCGGCGGTGCAATTTGCGTCGTCACCGCGTTGCGAAGGCGATGGCCTTCGCCAGACCGCGCGTCGTCGCCCCCGCGCCCTACCTCCGGCGGCGGCGATGGGCGGGGGGAATGCCCGCCTCGGCACGGTATTGCGCGGCGGTGCGGCGCGGCAGGTCCACCCCAGTCTCGGCCAGCAAGGCGCGCGCAAGGGCGGCATCCGACAGCGGGCGCTGCGGGTCTTCGCCCGCCACCAGCCCCAGCAGCCGATGGCGCAGGGCGGCGGCAGAGGTTACCCCGCCACTTCCCTGCCGGGCAGAAGAAAACATCCGCCGCAGCCACCACGCCCCGCGCGGCGTATCAAGGCAGGTGCCCGCCACCACCCGGCTGATGGTGCTTTCATGTAGGCCCAGCGCCTCGGCCAGATCGGCCATCGTCATCGGCTCCAGCGCGGCGGCCCCGTCGTTCAGCGCCGCCTCCTGCCGCGCGGCAATCTCGCGGCCGACGCGCAACAGGGTGCTGTTGCGCGCCTTCACGGCCTGATGCAGCGCCCTTGCGGCGGCCAGTTGACCGGCATCACCCGCTTCGGCGCGGCGCACCTCTATCGTCGGCAGGGCCGAGCGATTCAGCGAAATCTCCCAGCCGCCCTCGGGCCGCGCCCGCGCCAGCAGGTCGGGCTCTCGCGGTGGCGGGGCGGCGGCCCCCGGCCCGGCAAAGCTGGCGCCCGGCTTGGGATTCATCCCCCGGATCAGGCGAAACCGCGCCAGAACCCCGGCTTCGTCACAGCCCGCCAACCGCGCCAGCCGCGCAGTCTGGCCAGACGCCAGCAGCGGCAGGTTCTCCAGCACCACCTGCATCGCGCCATCCAGCGCATCCATCTCTTGCACCTGCAAGGCCAGACATTCGGCCAGATCGCGGGCGAACAACCCGCGCGGCTCGATCTGCTGCAACCGCTTCAGCACCGCGTCCACCTCTGCCAGTGTCGCCGCCGCCTCATCGGCGATCACCGTCAGCGGGCGGCCCAGCCAGCCCGTCGGTTCCAGCGCATCAGCCAGCGCCTCTGCCACCCGGCGGGCTCGGGGGGGCAGCCGCATCGCCTCGATCATGGCCACGACATGAGCGGCAAGGCTTGGCCCGGCAGAGGGCAGAAACTCGGTATCCGCCCCGCCACCCGCCGCGGTGAACACCCCGCTCCACCGGGGCAACCAATCGCCCGGCGCGGGGGTGGGCGGGGTCAGGTGCAGATGGGGGTTCTGGGCCGCCTGCTCTTCCAGATACCGGCTCAGCCCCGCCGCATCGGTGCGCAAAAGCCCGATCGAGGTTTGCAGGCTGGTGTTCAACTCCAGCCGCAGGGTCTGCGAAATCTGTATGCGGGGGCGCGGTGCCATGTGCCGACTGTCAGGCTGCGGCCTTCCGCCGTCAAGCGGGCGGACACTGTTCCTTGCCCGCCCCGCCCGCTAGGGTGACGCGCGAAACAGGGGCGGGCGATGCAGGGCGATTATCCGGTGATGCGCGATGTGGTGCTGGTGGGGGGCGGGCACGCCCATGCCCTTGTGGCCCGCATGTGGGCGATGGCCCCGCTGCCCGGTGCGCGGCTGACGCTGATCAACCCCGGCCCCGCCGCCCCCTATACCGGTATGCTGCCTGGCCTGATCGCGGGCCATTACCGGCGGGACGAGATCATGATCGATCTTGTGCGCCTTGCCCGCTTCGTCGGCGCGCGGCTGATCCAGGACCGTGCCGTGGGGATCGACACCGCCGCCCGCCAGATCGTGCTGCAAGACCGCCCGCCCTTGCCCTATGATGTCGCCTCGATCGACATTGGCATCGGGTCGGACCTGCCCGATCTGCCCGGCTTTGCCCGCGATGCCACCGCCGCCAAGCCCCTTGGCGATTATGCCACCGCGTGGGAGGCGTTTGTGGCCCGCCGTCTGGCCTATCCGCGCGTGGTGGTGATCGGCGGCGGGGTTGGCGGGGTGGAACTGGCCCTCGCCTCGGCCCACCGGCTGCGCTCAGGCGGGGCGCAGCCCAAGGTCACGCTGGTGGAACGGGCCACAGAGATCCTGCCCCATATCGGCGCGGGGGCACGGCGCAGCCTGCTGACCCATCTGGGCAAGGCCGACGTTACCATCATCACCGGCGAAACGCCGGTTGCCTCCACGAAGGATGGGGTCGCGCTGTCCAATGGCCAGACCCTTGGGGCCGATTTCGTGCTGACGGTTGCGGGAAGCCGCCCGCAGGGCTGGCTGGCCGAAACCGGGCTGGCGCTGGATCAGGGCTTTGTCACCGTTGGCCCCACGCTGCAAAGCTCTGACCCATTGATCTTTGCCGCAGGTGATTGTGCCCACATGGCCCATGCGCCGCGGCCCAAGGCAGGGGTTTTCGCCGTCCGGCAGGCGCCTGTTCTGCTGCACAACCTGCGCGCCGCGCTGACGGGTGGCGACCTGCGCAGCTATCAGCCGCAGCTCGATTACCTCAAGCTGATCTCCACCGGCGACAAGGCGGCGGTGGCCGACAAGTTCGGCCTGCGCGCGGGCGGGCCGTGGCTGTGGCGGCTGAAAGACCGGATCGACCGCAAGTTCATGGCGCGGTTCGGCGACTATCCGGCCATGCCCGCCCCCGCCCTGCCCGCCAACGCGCTGCCCGGTCTGGCCGAGGTGATCGGGCCGAAACCCCTGTGCGGCGGTTGTGGGGCCAAGCTGGGCGGGCCGGCGCTGGCCGGGGCGCTGGCGGCGCTGCCCTTGCCCGCCCGCGCCGATGTGCTGTCAGGCCGGGGCGATGACGCCGCCCTCCTGCGCACAGCGGCGGGGGTGCAGGTCATCACAACCGATCACCTGCGCAGCTTTACCCATGACCCCCGGATGATGGCGCGGATCGCGGCGCTGCACGCCCTTGGCGACATCTGGGCGATGGGGGCCGCACCGCAGGCGGCGCTGGCACAGATCATCCTGCCCCGGATGTCCGAGGCCAAGGCCGCCGAAACCCTGGCAGAGGTGATGGCAGAGGCCGCCGCCACCTTTGCCGAGGCCGGAGCCGATGTGGTTGGCGGCCACAGCTCTGTCGGGGCCGAACTGACCATCGGCTTCACCGTCACCGGGCTTGCCCCCCGCACGCTGACCAAAGGCGGCGCGCGGCCCGGCGATGCGCTGATCCTGACCAAAGCCATCGGCAGCGGCACGATCATGGCCGCCGAAATGGCCATGGCCCGCCTGCCCGGCCTGATCTTGGGAGAGGCCGTGGCCGCTGCCCTTGCTGCAATGACGCAATCCTCCGGCCCCGCCGCCGCGCTGCTGGCCCCGGTCGCCCATGCGATGACCGATGTCACCGGCTTTGGTCTGGCCGGGCATCTGCTGGAAATGCTTGATGCCTCGGGCTGCGGTGCGCAATTGCAGGCCACCGCCATCCCCCTCTTGCCCGGCGCACTGGATCTGGCGGCGGCGGGCGAAAGCTCCAGCCTCGTGCCTGCCAACCGCGCCCTGACCGTGGGGCGGCTGGGTCTGCCCGAAGGCCCGCTGCGCGCCTTGCTGCATGATCCGCAAACCGGGGGGGGCCTGCTGGCCGCCGTGCCTGCCGACTTGGCCGCGGGGCTGGTGGCCGCTCTGCGCGCCGCAGGCTTTGCCGCGGCGCAGATCGGTCACGTCACCGCCGGGTCACCCCGGATTCTGATT
>CALRKX020000193.1:0-5278 GCA_943368305.1 Erythrobacter sanguineus | reverse complement strand
GCAGCTCTCGCTCCAGGATGTCGTCGAGCAGTTGGCCTACGACTTCCTCTCCGACACCCATGGCGGCTGGGAGAACAACGACGGCGCTTACGGCGAATTCTGCTTCGACGCCGCAGCCCGCTGCATCTACCTCGAGTTCAACGAGCGCTTCACCTCGTCCGAACTCACCACCCACGACTTCTAAGGGGGTGGCGATGGCACATCCCTATCACCACGCCCTCTCCTCGGTGAAGAAATGGGGCGGCACGGTCGACTGCTACATGGCCGTGCATACCTGGTTCGACCACAGCAAGGAGATCACGGCCGACTTCCGGCACCGCGCGCTGCGCCACCATGCCGAGGGTATCTTCATGGCTGAGACGATTTTCGGCCCGACCCTCACGCTCTCGACCGGGCGCATTATCCCGACCCGCTGGGTGGGCGAGCAGCATGTCAAGGAGGACCTCGGCTTCATCCCGAGCTTTGCCGACTGGGTAAAGGCCATCCGGCCCGAGCCCTGGATGGGCCGGTCCACGCAGATCGAGGCGCTGGTCGATCCGCATCTCGCCTCGCCCGTGGTCGAGGTCAGCTGACATGATCGATCCGGCCTATCAGCGCCTCGGCCTGCCAGCGACGGCCTCGCCCTACACCGTCCTGCGGGCGGCGGTCCGGGCGCTGCACCCCGACACGCGCGCAGTTCGCGGCTTCCGGACGGCGCGTAAGCGCTTCTACCGGCAGATGCTCTGCGCGCATGCCGCGCGACAGGCAGCGGGCGACAGTTCCACAGGCTGATCGCCCCCAACTACCCCTTCATCCCAATCGAGTGCCCGGCCTCTCGGCCGGGTCTTCCCCATTCAGGAGGTCCTTATGGCGGATTACTTCACCCATTTCTCGTGCCTGCTCGATGTCGGCACCCCCGACAACGCTGCCCGCGCGCTCGCGCTGTTCCAGAGCTTGCGCGAAGCCGATCAGGGCGCCGACGACCCGGAGGTCACGGGCTTTGATCTCGTGCGCCAAGATGCACCCGAGGGCAGCACCCTCTGGATCCATGACGATGACCACGGCGATGTCGATGCGGTTATCCGCTTCGCGCTGCGCCTGGCCGAAGACCTCGACCTCATCGGCCTCTGGGGGTTTCAGTACGCCCTGACCTGTTCCCGGCCTCGCCTCGACGCCTTCGGCGGCGGCGCGCATGTCATCGACCTCGGCGCCCGAAAATCCATCGGCTGGACGAGCAGCCAGGAATGGCTGGCCGCCGCGCTGAACGGGGAGGACGCACATGCCTGAGGTCATCTGCACCACAGTCTACCAGTTCCCCGAACTCTCGGATGCGGCCAAGGAAAAGGCGCGCAGCTGGTATCGCGAACTTGGCCCCCACGATGATTGGTGGGACGCGGTCTATGAAGATTTCGAGCGGATCTGCGAGGTCCTCGGCATCCGGCTGAAGACCACGCCCGTCCGCCTGATGGGCGGCGGCACGCGGGCAAAGCCCTGCATCTGGTTCTCCGGCTTCTGGAGCCAGGGCGACGGCGCCTGCTTCGAGGGCTATTGGTCCCACGCCAAGGGCGCGGCCGCCCGCATCCGGGACTACGCGCCCACGGAAACGGCGTTGCATGGCATCGCGGACCGCCTGCAGGCCATCCAGCGGCGGAACTTCTACCAACTCGCCGCCGAGGTCACCCACCGTGGCCGCTACTACCACGAATACACCATGTCGATCGACGTCACGCGGGACAGCCCGAGGTGGCAGCCACCGACCGAAGGCTCCGAGGATATCGTGACCGAGGCGCTGCGCGATCTGGCCCGCTGGCTCTATCGCCAGCTTCAAGCGGAATACGACCACCTCACCTCGGACGAGGCCATCGAGGAGGGGATCATCGTCAACGAGTACACCTTCACCGAAGCTGGGCGGCGGTTCGGGTGAGGTCTATTGCGCGATTGACCTGACGAGCGCCACCAAGGGGACAAAATCGTGCTGATCAGCCGCCCGCAAGGCCGCGATATAGGCCGCCCGGTGCGCACTGTCGGCGTTGAGAGTCCCACCGCCGGACCAGTCGAGGAAGATATCCGGATCGATCGTCGCCAGGTAGGCGTCTGCCATGATCCGCGCCCACCGTCCGTTGCCGTTGGCGAAGGGATGGATCCAGACCAGACGGTGATGCAGGCGCGCCGTGGCTTCGAGCGGGTCAAAGCTCTTGTGGTCGCGCCAGTACCGGGCGTCATCAAGGCAGGTGCGCAGTTCGGTCGAAATGTGCCAAACCGGCACGCCGATGTTCTTTTCGGTCAAGCGGTAAACGCCCGCCCAATCCCAGACCTCGCCGAACAGGCGCTTGTGGACCTCGCGGACGGCAGCATCCGTCAACAGATCGAAGGTCTTGGGTCGTCGTTCGAGCCAGGTCAGACCGGCGATAATGTTCTCGCCTTCGAGCTCGTTCAACTCGCCGCGGGTCGCGATGTGCTTGGCCTTGAGGCCAAGCAATTCGTCTGGCGTGAGCGGCGTCGCCCCGGCGGGTTCATGTAGCTCCAGCGTCATTGCCAGAAATCCCGGCGACCTTCGCGGATGATGTCGGCTGCAAGTTCCTCGACCATCTCGACCTCGCTGCGCAGCCCCTCGCTCTGTTCTTCGAGCGCCATGTGCGCGCGCGTGCGCTTGATGATGCGGCGGGCTTTCGCGCGCGCTTGGGCCAGGACGATCTCCTCGACCGGCCCCTCGCGCGGGACGATGGCATAGACGACACGTCCGCCCATGGCCTCGGCGATCTTCTCGAGCTGGTTCAGCGAGATCGTTCCCGCCTGCTCATTCTTGATCGATGCGTAAATCGTGTTGCGCGATACCTCGAGACGTTCGGCGAGGGCGGGCGCGTTCATCCTGATCGCCTCCTGAAACGCAGCGATCCAGCCGCCGACAGGCTTCGCAAGCGACCTGGCCAGGCTGGCGGCCTGGTTGATCCTGTCTTGGGCCTGACGTTGCTTCGCGCGAGTGACGGACATGTGCCAACCTGAGAGTTTGATTCATGCATGATATGCGAGTCCATAATATGGCAGAAAGGCTAGGTTCGCAACATCACAGATGTGCATCAACTCTTTTTCGCCCTATCATGGATTTGCCAACGTATGGGTTGTGCCAAGCTGCGGTGTGGCACACTGTTGCGACAGGATCATGTCTCCGGCGCTGTTCGCCCTGATCAGCGCTCTCACAGAATCCCCATCGACGTCGTCACAGGTCTCTCAGACGAGCATGAACATCACCGATAAGCGGTCATTCTTCATCGTTGAAGGAACGCGGTTTCGGAAGGATGGCACGGCAGGCAAGCGCACCTAGACCATCTGGATCGACTTCTGAAGGGAATACGGTTTCGTTGATCCGGGATCACTTGTTCCCGTCGATCCACTTCGACATGAGTCCCTTGTCGTGGAAGCATTCGTCCGGAACGGCGCGGCGCTTGATCCGGGCGAGTTTCTCCGCGAAGGCCACCTGCTTGGACGTGGGCAGCCGGTCCATGTCGGAGACCGGTTTCAGCTGGGCCTGCGCCTCGATCCAGGCGCTGAGCGACCGGCGGTCCTGTTGAACTTCCCACGGAAGGAGCGTCTGGTTGCGCAAGGCGAGGGACCGCGCATAGGCGATCTGCTTGGGCGTCGCGGGCAGGGCGTGCGTGGTGCTGTCCATCGGGAACCCCCTTTCTGGCTTGGCTTTCAATATAGAACATAACAGGAACAAAATCAAGTCGAAGCTCTGGGGCGCGTCGGTTCGAGAGGGAGAGATGGGCGGGGGAAGATCAGGCCTGAGGGTGCCCGAGAGAGGGTGTCCGGGCCTGTCCCTGTCCCTCATTCCGGAGTTTCCTGATGACCTATCTTGCGCCAGTTGCGCCTCCCGTTCCTGTTCCATCTCGCGATCACGCCCCCGCTCTCGCGATCCTCGCCGTCGCCGAAGCACTTCAGCCCGATCTGGCCCAAGGCTTTCAGTTAGACGCGCTGCGCCTCCGCCTCGAGATGGAGCGCGCCTTTGGCGGCTCCGATGCCGATGGCGCCTGGGACTGGAAGCTGGCCTATGAGGCGGGCGAGGTGGCGCTGGTCCTCTTCCTGCGGAAATTCGGCCGTGCGCTGCTCGCCCGGGCGGGCTCGCCTGCCGCGCTGCTGCCGATCCTCGCCAAGGTGGCCGGCCTCTTGCCGACGCACACCCGCCGCTCGGAGGAGATGGAGCGCTTCCAGCAATTCTCGACGCCGCTGCCCATGGGGCTTGCGGCGCTTGCTGCTGCGCAGATCACCCCGCGGGACCTGGTCCTCGAGCCTTCGGCCGGGACCGGCCTTCTGGCGATCCTCGCGGAAATCGCCGGCGGCAGCCTCGCGCTGAACGAGTTGGCAGACACCCGCGCCGACCTTCTGCGCCTGCTCTTTCCGGGGTGCCCCGTCACCCGCTTCGACGCCGCACAGATCGACGATCATCTGGATGCGGGCGTCCGCCCGAGCGTCATCCTGATGAACCCGCCCTTCTCGGCCGTGGCCCATGTCGATGGTCGGTCGACCGAGGCGACAGCGCGCCATCTGCGCTCGGCGCTTGCCCGGCTGGCCCCCGGTGGTCGGCTGGTCGCTATCACAGGGGCCGGTTTCGCGCCGGGCGCGCCCGCCTGGGCCGAGACATTCGGCCGCCTGACCGAGCGCGCGCATCTGGTCTTCACCGGCGCCGTGTCGGGTGGCGCCTTCGCCAAGCACGGGACCAGCTTCGAGACCCGGATCTCGGTCTTTGACAAGTGCCGTGGCGGTGAGCGGGGTGGCATAACGGCTGATCTGGCGCGGTCCATCTCGTCCGATGTGGCGCAGCTCCTCGCCCGGATCACCGCCGAGGTCCCGCCACGCCTCGAGTTGGATGCGGGTGCAGGCGCATGCTCCCAGCCCATTTCCTCTTTCCGGGGAATTCCGGGCCGTTCCTCCGGCCTCACCGCTCGACCCTCGCGGTCAACGGCGTCGGCTAAGATGGATACGCATGTCACCACGCCCGATGTCGAGGACCTCGTCTACACCCCGCGCAAGACAGCGGACGACCATGGCTCCGCGCGTCTGTCCGATGCCATCTACGAGACCTTCCGCCTGCAGGCGATCGACATCCCCGGCGCGGCACCGCACCCGACCAAGCTCGTGCAGTCGGCGGCCATGGCTTCGGTCGCGCCCCCGAAGCCCACCTACCGGCCTAAACTCCCCGCCGCCGTGCTGCGCAACGGTCTGCTCTCCGAAGCGCAAATCGAGACCGTGATCTACGCGGGCGAGGCGCATGGCGCTTATCTCGCCGGCTCGTGGAGTGTAG
>CALRKX020000192.1:0-5281 GCA_943368305.1 Erythrobacter sanguineus | reverse complement strand
CGCGCGTCAAGCTGGCGAAAGGCCCGGATCTGATCCATCCCCATGTCGTCGTAACCAAGAAGATGGTTCACCGCATAAAGCAGCATCGACCCATGCCCTGCGGACAGCACGAAACGGTCGCGGTCGGGCCAGCGGTCGTCGGTCGGGTCGACCGTCAGAAAGCGGTTGAACAGCACCGCCGCCACATCGGCCATCCCCATCGGCATCCCCGGATGACCCGAGTTCGCCTTCTGCACCGCATCCATCGCCAGCGCGCGGATTGCGTTGGCCATGTCGCGTTCGGTCACGGTTTGCGAATGAATGTTCATATCAACCTCTCAGGCGCGCTTGCTGTCGCGGATCAGGCGTTCGATCAGCGGCGTCAGAATCAGCTGCATCGCCAGATCCTGCTTGTTGCCGGGGATCACGATGGAGTTCGCCCGGCTCATCCAAGAGCCGTGGATCATCGAGACGAGGTAGGGAAAGTCGATGCCGCGCGGGTTCCTGAAGCGGATCACCACAAGGCTTTCATCGGGCGTCGGGATCCAGCGGGCAATGAAGGGATTGGAAGTGTCGACCACCGGCACGCGCTGGAAGTTGATGTCGGTCTCGGTGAACTGCGGGGTTATGCAATGCACATAGGCGTGCATCCGGCGCAGGATCGTGTCCGTCACCGCCTCGGTCGAATAGCCGCGATGCGCGCGGTCGCGGTGGATCTTCTGAATCCACTCCAGATTGATGACAGGAACCACGCCGATCTTGAGGTCTGCCAGCGCCGGAAGATTGACTGTGTCATTCACCACCGCACCGTGCAGTCCTTCGTAGAACAACAGGTCTGACCCATCCTCGAACGGGGCCCAGGCCGTAAATTTTCCGGGAGCAACGCCGGTCTTCGCGGCTTCGATCTCGTCATGCACATAGGTGCGGGTGCGGCCCTTGCCGGTTTCGCCGTATTCACGGAACACCCGCTCCAGCTCTTCCAGCTCGTTCGCCTCGTAACTGAAATGCGAGAAGGTCTGCCCCCCTTCGGCTGACCGCCGCGCAAGTTCGGCCTTCATGTCGGCACGGTTGAAACGGTGGAAGGCGTCACCTTCGATGGAAACGGCCGTGATGCCTTCCCGGCGGAAGATCTGGTCGAACGTGTGCTTGACGGTCGAGGTTCCCGCACCGGATGACCCTGTGACGGAAATGATGGGGTGCTTCTTGCTCATGGTCTCTCAGCTCCGGAACAGGCCGCGCTTGCCGAACAGGGCGGCCTCGGCCTCAGGCATGTCGTGGTAGGCGGTGACGCGGGCTACTTTGCCCTCGGACCCGAAGATGAAGGGGGTGCGCTGGTGCAGCCGCTCGACGCGCTGCGCCAGGATCAGAGCGGTGCCGTCTGTCGCGCCGCCCCCGGCCTGCGCCACCAGCATCGCAATGGGCGCGCATTCATAAAGCAGACGCAGGCGACCGTTCTCATAGCCTTTGCGGTCGTCACGCGGGTAAAGGAAGATGCCACCCCGCGCCATGATCCGGTGAACCTCGGCCACCAGGCTTGCGATCCACCGCATGTTGAAGTTCTTGCCGCGCGGTCCCTCGGCCCCTGCCACGGCGTCGTCGACCCAGGACCGGATCGGTTTTGGCCAATGCCGGTAGTTCGAGGCGTTGATGGCGAATTCGCTGGAATCGGTGGGGATGGCGACCTGCGCATCCAGAAGGACAAAGCACCCGGCCTCGACATCCAGCACATAGCGCTGCACGCCCTGACCGAAGGTCAGCAGCATCGCCGTCTGTGGGCCATAGATCACATAGCCCGCACCCGCCTGTTCGCTGACCGGGCGGCAGAAACTGGCCTCGGGATCGGTCGCCGCGTCGTAGATCGAGAAGATCGTGCCGACCGAGACATTGGTGTCGATGTTCGACGATCCGTCCAGCGGGTCAATCGCCAGCGCGAACGCCCCAGCCGGGTTCAGGGCCACGACCTCGTCCTGTTCCTCGCTGGCGAAGTGGCGCACACCACCCTTCCGGGCGGCGATCAGAAACAGGTCGTCGGCAATCACATCCAGCGCCTTTTGCGTGTCGCCATCGGTGTTGGTGCCTGCTGACGCGCCCAACGCGCCATCCAGCCCGTTCCGCGAGATCAACCGGGACAGGGCAATCGCCGCCCGGGCCAGTTCGCCCATCAACGGCCAAAGCCGCATCGGCACAAGATCGGTGGGCAAGACGCCGTTGTCGCTGACCATGGTCCTCCCCCGTTCCATGTGATGTCGTTGGATGCAGAGTGGCCGCAGGGGGCTTGTAAGAAAATTTGAAAAATCTATTGTTATCTTAAGGAAAATTGAATGCCGCGTCAGAATGCCATCACATTGCGCCAGTTGCGCGCCCTTGCCGCCGTTGCGCGGTTGGGGTCGATGACGGCTGCGGGAAAGGAACTTGGGCTGACCACCCCAGCAATTCACAGTCAGATCAAAGCCTTGGAAGATGCCGTCCAAACGCCGCTTTTGCAGCGCCATGCCGACGCCTCGGGGTCGGGGGTAACGCAGGCAGGGCGCGTGCTTTTGGAGGGGATCGAGCGGATGGAGGTCGCTTTGTCGCAGTCTCTGGGCCGGATCGCTGCGATTCAGGCCGGGAAAGAGGGCCGTGTGATGCTGGGCGTCGTGTCGACCGCCAAGTATTTCGCCCCACGTCTGGTCCAGACCTTGCGCCAGTTGCACCCCGAGATCGAGATTGCGCTGCAGGTCGGGAACCGTGAAGAGATACTTCGCGATCTGGCGCTGATGCGGTTTGACCTGACGATCATGGGGCGTCCGCCGCGTCACCCGCCGGTCGATGCCCAGCCGATCGGGCCGCATCCGCATGGTCTGATTGCCTCGCCGCAGCATCGGCTGGCGGGGCAACCGGCGCTGTCGGCGGCGGACCTTGTCGGCGAAACCTTTCTGTCGCGCGAAGACGGGTCCGGCACGCGCCTTCTGATGGAGCGCTATCTGGATCGTCTGGGCGATGGGCAACCGTTCGATCTGGTTGAAATGGGGTCGAACGAGACAATCAAGCAGGCGGCAATGGCGGGTCTGGGGATCGGGTTCCTGTCGCTGCACACGGTGGCCGACGAACTGCGGACAGGGACACTGGTCAAGCTGGCTGCGCCGGGATTGCCGATCGAGCGCCACTGGTTCCTGGTGCGCCATTTACAACAGCCGAAGCTGCCGGCGGCCAGTGTTCTCGCAACCTCCGTCCTGAACCTGAAGGGCACTTTCCTGCCGCACATCAGGAGCATCTGAACGCCGTACCGACGCATGCATCCTGTTCGCGGATCGTGGCTTTTGATCCCGCGCGCGCCTGCGGTGGATTCGAACTGGCAAACTGCCTGCTTTGACATCTGCGCCAATGTCGCCCGCGATGCCCGCCGCTTTGGCCTTGTGCATGTGATCAAGGCAATGGCGGAAGAACTGGGGGCCGATGTCCTCAAGCCCGACTGGGTGCGGCCCCGAAGGGTTCGCCCGCGTCGCGGCGCAACCCTTTGCCCCGGTGGCGGTTGCTGGCGGCCCGGTCGAAGTGGAGGGCGCCGGTTTACTGGCCTTTGCGCGGCAGGTTGTGGCCAGCGGGGCCTCTGGCCTGATGTTCGGGCGCAATGTGCTCCAAAGGGACGATGTGGGCGGCATGTTGCGGGCGCTGGCATCGGTGGTGCATGGCGGTTAGCCCGCGCCAGCCCTTTGGCCAAAGGGCTCAGACCTGGGCGAGCCAGACCCTGAACCGCCCCTGCCCGGTGGCTTCGCGCACCAGACCGCGCTGCGTCAGCAGGTCAAGATTGCGCTGAACTGCCGCGCGCGAGGCGCCGGTTTCCTGTTCGGCCAGCGGAGCTGCCACCATCGGATGGGCCAGCAGGCAATCCAGCAGCCGCAGCGGCGTGCGGCCTGACAGATCGGCGGTCGCGGCAACGGCGCGTTGATGCCACAGCGCCAGACGGTCCAGCAACAGCAGCGCGGACAGCACCGCCTGGTGCGCCCCCTGCGCCCAGCCCGCCAGACAGCGGTCGGGCGGGCCTGCGGCGGTCAGCGCGGCAAACCCGGTCAGCGACAGGGGCAGGAACGGCAGCAGCGCCCGCCCTCGTCCCTGCCCCGCCGATACCCCCGCCGCCAGCCGCGCGCCCAGAACCGCCCCCTCCAGCCCGCGCAGGTGGTCGGGCCGCTCATCCAGACGCTTCCACAGGTGGAACGCGGCACAACCCCGGGTGACGGCCTGCATCCCGTCCAGCGCCCGCAGCGCCGCCGCCACCTCTGCCGCAAGGCCAGCCTCTGTCGCCAGATCCTCTCCCAGCGCCAGGGCGATGCGGTCCGCCATGTCGCCCTGACGGGTTGGGGCCGCCGCCATCAGCCTGCGCGCGGCCCAGGCGGTGCGGATCAGCCCGCCGCCATCTTCGCCAACCGCTCCGATCCGGTAGGAAAGCCACAGCGCCAACCGCTCTGCGGCAACACGGTCGCCCGTCCACCAGCTTAACCCCGAGGCTTCTGCATGGGCCAGCCGCTGCACCGCCCCCTGCCCCATCACCGCCAGCCGCTCCGACAGGCGCCCCAGATCGAAGGCCAGCTCTGCCAGTTCGCCGGTCAGGGCCATTTCCGCCTCTCGCCAGGTGGAAGCGTCCACAACGCGGGGATGCCGGGCCAGCAGCGCATCGGGTTGGGGTGGCCGGTCATCCTCCTCATCGGCCAGGGACCGCAGGAACCAAAGCGCCTCCTCATCGGGTTGCCCGTCGTAAGGCCCAAGGGGGGCATCGACGTCAGTGTCAAGGAATGCTGCGGCTTGCTTTGTCATGTATGCAATAATGACATATTTTGCGCAGCAGGTCACGCTTTGCTGCGTGACCATATCATTCGCGATAAGTAAGCCTTATCATGTCTATTGCCACCGCGCCCGAACCACCGCAGAATCGTCGCCAAATCCTTTGTGAACCGCACCCCATCCCACACCAAGGCCCGCCCATGACCGCACTTGCCTTGCCAACCTATGCCCAGCTTTCGGGGGCGGATCAGGCGGCGCTGTCGGATCTGTTCCGTCGCGGCACCCCGCCCAACACCCTGCGCGCCTGGGAGCGTGATCTGGCCTATGTTTCCGCCTGGAAAATGGCCGTCTTTGAACGCCCCCTTGCCTGGCCGGAAGAAGAGCGGGTCGCCCTGCGCTTCGTGCTCGATCACTCCATCGACCTGACCGACACCCCCGGCTCTGCCCAGGATGCCGCGCTGGAGTTGGTGGCCCTTGGCCTGCGGGTCAGCCTGGCCTGCCCTGCGCCAGCCACGCTGGACCGGCGCATCGCCAGTTGGCGGGCGTT
>CALRKX020000191.1:0-5290 GCA_943368305.1 Erythrobacter sanguineus | reverse complement strand
TGTTCTGGCAGGTACTGGCCAGCGACGTTTATGCCGATGCCCTTGGCACGCTGATAAAGGGCATCGGCGTGACAGTGGGGGTTGCGCTTGTGGCCTCTCTGGGGGCCTGCCTGATCGGGCTGGGGCTGGCGGTGATGGGCCTGTCGCGCCACAAGGTGCTGCGGCAGGCGGCGCGGCTTTATATCGAGGTGATGCGCGGCATCCCCATTCTGGTGTTGCTGCTATACGTCGCCTTTGTCCTGTCGCCCGCGCTGGTCTGGCTGGTGAACAAGGCGCTGGCACCCTTGGGCCTTGGCGAATGGCGCGCGCGCGATTTCCCCCTGATCGCGCGGGCGGTGATTGCGCTGATGCTGGCCTATTCCTCGTTTTTGGCCGAGATTTTCCGCGCGGGCCTGCAAGCGGTGGACAAGGGCCAGATCGAGGCGGCACAGGCGCTTGGCCTGAACGGCTGGCAGCGCTTTCGCCACATCGTCTTTCCACAGGCTTTCCGCATGATCCTGCCGCCCTTGGGCAATGATTTCGTGGCGATGGTCAAGGATTCCTCGCTGGTGTCGGTGCTGGGCGTGGCCGACATCACGCAGCTTGCCAAGGTGACGGCGGCAGGAAATTTCCGCTATTTCGAAACCTATAACGTCGCGGCGCTGCTGTATCTGACCATGACCATCGGCCTGTCGCTGGCCCTGCGGCGGCTGGAGAACCGCTTGCGCGCCCGCTCCGGGCGGCCCGGCGGCTGATTGCGAAGAGTTCACGGAACCGTCACCCTACTGGCACCCCCTGTGTTACAGACCGGCCTCAGACCGGGCCAAGGCGTAATGCCTTCCACGGTATTTGAGGGGCAACCATGAAACTGCGTTCTTTCCTTCTTGCGGCCACGGCGCTTTGCGGCACGGTTGGTCCGGTTCTGGCGGGCGATCTGGGATTTGCCCCGGTTGCTGTGCCCGCCGATGACGCTGCGAAGCGGTCGGTTGTTGTATCGGACAGCGTGACGATTGACGGCGCGGCGATCAAGACCGGCTACAACGTGCTTTACCGTTCGGGCGACAAGCTGGGCGATGCGACCTTTGCCGAGATTCTGGACAAGGACGGCAAGCCCGCTTCGGAAAAGGGCCCTTCAACCAACCCTGATTACACATCGCTGCTGCCAATCGGCGGCAAGGTGTTTTCGCTGACCCATTTCGAAGACCTGCCCGCTGGGATGTATGTCAGCGAACTGGCGCAGGATGCCGAGGGCAACCTGAAGCCGGTCTGGACGAAGCCGGTTGATTTTTCTGCCGTGGGTGGGTTGTGGAACCCCTGCGCGGGGTCGGTCACGCCATGGAACACCCATCTGGGATCGGAAGAATACCCCACCGATGCACGCGCCGTGGAAACGGCCAAAGAGATGAAGGATCTGGATGAAGAGGCCGTCGCGATGGCCGCCTATTTCGGCCTTGACCCCCGCGTGATGACGGCGGACGAATTCCGCGCCACCGTGAACCCCTATAGCTATGGGTTCCCGACCGAAGTGACCGTCAGCGGCGCGGGCGAGACCGGCGTGGCCAAGCACTTCTCGATGGGCCGTGTTTCGGTGGAACTGGCCAACATCATGCCCGACCAGAAAACCGCCTATATCTCTGACGATGGCACCAACGTCGGCCTGTTCCGCTTTGTCGCCGACAAAGAGGCCGATCTGACCGCTGGTCAGTTGTTCGCCGCCAAATGGGTGCAGACCTCTGCCGACGCCGGCGGGGCAGCCGATATCGAATGGATCGACCTTGGCCATGCCGATGACGCGACCATCCATGACGCCATTGAAAAGGGCACCAGGTTCTCGGACATTTTCGAGACCGCCGATTTTGGCGCCGATGGCAAATGCCCCGAAGGCTTCCTGGTCTCGGTTGCCGAAGGCCGCTCGGAATGCCTGAAGGTGAAACCAGGGATGGAGGCGGTTGCCTCGCGGCTGGAAACCCGGCGCTATGCCTCGATGCTGGGTGCCTCGACCGAGTTCCGCAAGATGGAAGGCTCTGCCTTCGATCCGGCGACCAAGACCTTTTTCCTAGCGATCTCGGAGATTGGCAAGGGCATGACCGACAATGACGAAAAGGCCGACAAGGGGGGCCGCAACGACATTCGTCTGCCCAAGAACGGCTGCGGCGCGGTTTATGAAATGGCGCTGGACGATGCGTTCATCGGCCACAAGATGCAGGCGCTGGTGGTGGGCAAGCCCATGGAATACGCCGCTGACAGCCCCTATGCCGGGCAAACCTGCGACCTGGAGGGCATTGCCAGCCCCGACAACATCACCTTCATCCCCGGCTATGGCACACTGATCATTGGCGAGGACACCACCGAAGGTCACCAGAACGATGCCGTCTGGGCCTATGACATGGCCAAGAAGTCGCTGACCCGCATTGCCACCACGCCCTATGGTGCCGAAGCGACCTCGGTTGACTGGTATCCGGACGTGAACGGCCATGCCTATCTGACGATGGTGGTGCAGCATCCCTTTGGCGAGTCGGATGAAGACAAGCTGACAGATCCCGCCGATGCCCGCGGCTATGTGGGCTATATCGGGCCGTTTCCGGCGGTGAAGCCGTAAGAGATCCGCTTTCGGAGAAGGGGCCCCTTGCCGGGCCTCTTCTTCGTCTCTGGTCATGGGCGGGCCTGATGCCTAGATTGCCCCGGCAAAGGAGATGCCCATGACCAATGCCCTTCTGTCCGACTGGACCGGCCCGTTCGCCCTGCCACCCTTCGCTGCGATCCGCGACGAAGATTTCGCCCCCGCCTTTGATGCCGCGCTGTCGCAGGCGCGCGCCAATATTGCCGCCATCGCCGGCAACGCCGAGCCGCCGACCTTTGCCAACACCATCGCCGCACTGGAACTGGCCGAAGGGCTGCTCGACCGGGTTTCGGGCGTCTTTTACAACCTGTCGGGCGCGGATTCGAACCCGGCACGAGAGGCGCTGATGCGCGACCTTGCGCCCAGGATGTCGGCTTTTTCGTCCGAGGTGACGAACAACAAGGCGCTGTTTTCGCGGATTGAGGCCTTGTGGCAGACGCGCGAAACCCTGGACCTTGCCCCCGAGGAGCTGCGCGTCCTGACGCTTTATCGCCAGATGTTCGTCCGTTCCGGCGCGCTGCTTGATGGCGCACTTGCCGACCGTCTTACGGCGGTGAAATCGCGCCTTGCGGTTCTGGGCACCGATTTCAGCCAGAACCTGCTGGCCGAGGAACGCGACTGGTTCATGGAACTGGCCGAGGATGATCTGGAAGGCCTGCCCGATTTCGCCGCCGCTGCTGCCCGCGCGGCGGGGGCCGAACGCGGGCTGGGGCCGGTTGTCACCACCAACCGCTCGCTCATCGTGCCCTTCCTGCAATTCTCGCCCCGCCGGGCTTTGCGGCAAAAGGCATATGAGGCCTGGGTAGCGCGCGGTGCCAACGGCAATGCCAATGACAATCGGGGGATTGCAGCCGAAACGCTGGCCTTGCGGCAGGAACGGGCCAACCTGCTGGGCTATGCCACCTTCGCCGCCTTCAAGCTGGAACCCGAAATGGCCAAGACCCCGCAAGCGGTGCGCGACCTGTTGATGCGGGTCTGGGAACCGGCCCGCAAAAAGGCGCTGTCTGATGCCGCCGTGCTGGAAACGATGCTGCACGCCGATGGCATTTCGGGGCCGCTGGAGGCCTGGGACTGGCGCTATTATTCGGAAAAGCGCCGCAAGGCAGAGCATGATTTGGATGAGGCGGTGCTGAAACCCTACCTCAGCCTTGATGCGATGATCGCGGCTTGTTTTGACTGCGCAACGCGGCTGTTCGGGCTGCAGTTCCGTGAATTGAGCGGGCCTTTCTATCATCCCGACGTGCGGGGATGGGAGGTGACGCGCAAGGGCGAGCATATCGCGGTGTTCCTGGGTGATTATTTCGCGCGCGGATCGAAACGGTCGGGCGCGTGGTGTTCGGCGATGCGCAGCCAGCGGCGGCTGGGAGGCGACGTGCGGCCCATCGTGGTGAATGTGTGCAACTTCGCCAAGGGCGACCCCTGCCTGTTGTCTTATGACGATGCGCGCACCCTGTTTCATGAATTCGGCCATGCGCTGCACCAGATGCTGTCGAACGTGACCTTCGGCTTCATCTCGGGCACCTCTGTGGCGCGCGATTTCGTCGAACTGCCCAGCCAGCTTTACGAACATTGGCTGGAGGTGCCGCAGGTATTGCAGGCCCATGCCCGCCACTGGCAGACGGGCGAGGCGATGCCCGCCGACCTGCTGAACCGCCTGCTGGATGCGGGCACCTATGACCAGGGCTTTGCCACGGTGGAGTTTCTGGCCTCGGCGCTGGTCGATCTGGCGTTCCACGATGGGGCCGCCCCCGCTGACCCGATGCAGAAACAGGCCGAGGTGCTGGAAGGCCTGGGTATGCCCCGTGCCATCCGCATGCGCCACGCCACCCCGCATTTCGCCCATGTGTTCAGCGGCGACGGCTATTCCAGCGGCTATTACAGCTACATGTGGTCAGAGGTGATGGACGCCGACGCCTTTGCCGCCTTTGAAGAGGCGGGCGATCCGTTTGATCCGGCCACGGCGGCGCGGTTGGAAAAGAATATCCTGTCGGCGGGCGGCAGCGAGGAGGCCGAAGTGCTTTATACCCGGTTCCGGGGCCGTATGCCTGGGGTGGAACCCTTGCTGAAGGGGCGCGGCCTGCTGGACGTTGCTTAGGGTTTTGCCCGCGCCGGGGGGCTTTCTGCCCCCCGCACCCCCCGAGGATATTTTTGAACAGATGATGGGCCGTCAGCCGCGCAATTGGCGCGGGGGGTGGCCAAAGGCGCGGGCAAAGGCGCGCGACAGGGTGGAGGGCGAGGAGAACCCCGTCCGCAGCGCTATTTCGGCCAAGGGGTGGCGGGTGTCGGTGATCATGCGCCGCGCCGCTTGCAGGCGCAGAGACAGCGCATAGGCAGCGGGCGACATGCCAAGGTTGTCGTGAAACAACTGTTCCAGCCTGCGGGGCGACAGGCCAAGGGCGGCGGCGGTTTCGGCTGTTGTTTCGGGGGTATCCAGCATTGCATCCATCCGGGCGACGGCGGTGGCGACGCGGGGTTCCAGATGCGGGCTGGGATTGCGCGGACGCAGCTGCGGCTCGTGCCCGTCGCGTGGGGTGGTCAGGAAGCTGCCCGCCACTTGCAGCGCGAGGGACGGGCCATGGCGTGACCGGATCAGATGCAGCATCATGTCGGCGGCGGGGGCCGCGCCACCTGCGGTAAAGCGATTGCGGTCAATCACATAGCGGTCTGGCAGCACCTCGATTCCGGGATTGG
>CALRKX020000190.1:0-5308 GCA_943368305.1 Erythrobacter sanguineus | reverse complement strand
AGGGCGTGCTGCACGCCCGCCGCACCGACCCGCGGATTGGCGAATGGCTGGCGGCGGCAACCGCCCCCGATGCCGCCGGAGAGGCGGCGCTGCGGCTGATCGGGCGGTCTTATGCGCGCAACGTCAAGGTGCCGGCCGATCTGGCGCAGGAACTGGCGCGCGTCACCTCGACCGCGCAGGGCATCTGGGCCGAGGCGCGGGCGCGCGAAGATGTGGCGGCGTTTCTGCCGACGCTGACCGAGGTGATCGCGCTGCGCCAGCGCGAGGCGGAATGTCTGGCCGGGGGCGGCGACCTTTATGATGCGCTGATGGACGATTACGAGCCGGGGGCGACGGCGGCCAGCATCGGCGCGATGTTTGACCGGATGCGGCCGCGTTTGGTGGGCTTGCGCGAAAAGGTTCTGGGCGCCCCCCGCCAGCCCAAGGCGCTGGAGGGCAACTTTGCCACCGAAACCCAGATGCGCCTGTCGCGCGATCTGGCGTCGGCCTTCGGCTATGACTGGAGCCGGGGGCGGATTGACATTGCGGTTCACCCCTTCAGTTCGGGCGGCTGGAACGACAGCCGGATCACGACGCGGGTGGTCGAGACCGAGCCGTTCAACTGCTTTTATTCCACCATCCACGAGGTCGGCCATTCCAGCTATGAGCTGGCGATCGACCCGGATTACGCGCTTACGCCGATGGGCCATGGCGTGTCGATGGGGGTGCATGAAAGCCAGAGCCGGATTTATGAAAACCAGATAGGCCGGGGCCGTGCCTTTACCGGCTGGATCTGGGAAGAGATGCGCGGGCGGTTTGGCGAGTTTGGCATCAACAGCCCGGAGGAGTTTTATGGCGCGGTGAACCGCGTTCATTCCGGGTTCATCCGCACCGAGGCTGATGAGGTGCATTACAACCTGCACATCATGATGCGGTTCGATCTGGAGCGCGCGTTGATCCGGGGCGATCTGGCGGTGGGCGATCTGGAGGGCGCGTGGAACGACCGCTTCAAGGCCGATTTCGGCGTGGCGGTGGACCGGCCCAGCCATGGCATGTTGCAGGATGTGCATTGGTCGGTGGGGCTGTTCGGCTATTTCCCGACCTACACCTTGGGCAATGTTTATGCCGGGTGTCTGTGGCAGGCCTTGCGCAAGGCGGTGCCCGATGTGGATGCCGCGCTGGCGCGGGGCGATGCGACGCCTGCGACCGGCTGGCTGCGCGAAAATCTGCAACGGCATGGGGGCCTGCGCCCGCCCGCCGAGACCGTGGCACATGCCTGCGGCTTTGCGCCATCGGAAGGGCCGCTGCTGGATTACCTTGAGGCCAAGTTCGGCCAGCTTTACGGGCTGTGAGCGGCAGCGCGGGCCGGGCCGTCTGGCTGCTGGCTCTGGGCCAGTTCCTGACCTATGCGGGCGTTTACTATTCCTTTGCGGCGCTGCTGCCGGACCTTCTTGCCGCGACCGGCTGGACCAAAGGGCAGTTGGCCGCAGGGCCGACGCTGGCCTTTCTGGTGTCGGCCCTGTTCACGCCGCTGACCGGGCGGCTGGTTGACCGGGGATTTGCGGCGTGGCTGCTGGTCGGGCTGCCCTTTGCCGCCGGGCTGGCGCTGATCGGCCTGTCGGTTGCGGGCAATCCGGTGATCTGGCTGGCGTTGTGGGGCGTGATCGGCGTGACGCAGGCGGGGATGATGTATGAAACCTGCTTTGCTCATCTGACACGCCATACCGGTGCCGAGGCCCGCGCCGCGATTACGCGCGTTACTCTGGTGGCCGGTTTGGCCGGAACATTGAGCTTTCCGCTGGGCCATTGGCTTGGGTCTGCTCTGGGCGGCCAACAGGCGCTGGTGGTGTTCGGGGTAATGATGATCTTTGGGGCGGCCCCGGTGAACCTGCTGGGGTTGCGCAGTTTGCAGGCCGTGTCGATGGGAACGCCCTCTCGGGTGGGCGATGGCGGGGGCAGGCTGGGCCGGGCAATGCGCAAGCCGGCCTTTTGGGTGATCGCGGCTCTGTTCGGCCTTGTGATGCTGAACCATTCGCTGATCCTGACCTTTGTGCTGATCCTGATGGGCGACAAGGGGGCCAGCCCGGCCATGGCGGCGCTGGCGGCTGCTTTCATCGGTCCGGCGCAGGTGGTGGGGCGGATCATTCTGATGATGAATGAAGCTCGGATGACCAATGGTCGCGCCACGATCATCGCGCTGGTGATGGTGGCCTTGGCGGCGCTGGTTCTGAACAGTGCGGGGGGTTGGGTTGGGCTGATCTTTGTGTTCGCGGTTGCACAGGGGGCGGGGGTGGGCATTCTGTCGATCCTGCGCCCTGTGCTGGTGGTGGAATACCTGGGCCGCAGGGGTTTTGGGGCAATCTCTGGCGCGATTGCTGTCGCCCCGACACTGGCTCAGGCGTTGGGCCCCAGCCTTGGCGCATGGCTGATGGCCCGGGGTGGGGAAACGGCGGCGCTGCTTGCCGCAACGGTGATGGCATTTGCCGGAGTGGGGCTGGGCGCGCTGCTGGCCAGTTGGCGCGAAAGAGGGGATGACGGTTTTGCAGATGACGGCGGATGAGTTGCAGCAGTTTCTGGCGCGGGATTTCGGTCAGGTTGCTGCGGATTTCAGAGTGGAGCGCGCGGATGGCGCGGGGCTGTGCCTTCGGCTGCGGGTTGAAGACCGGCATCTGCGGCCCGGTGGCACCGTTTCTGGCCCCGCAATGTTCGGGCTGGCCGATGTTGCGATGTATCTGGCCATTCTGGCGCAGATCGGGCCGGTGGCTTTGGCGGTGACGACCAATTGCGCCATCGACTTCATGCGCAAGCCGGTGGCAGGGCGCGACCTGCTGGCCGAGGCGCGGGTGCTGAAGCTGGGGCGCGTGCTGGCGGTAGGGGATGTGCTGATTTATTCCGAAGGGCAGGATGCGCCGGTGGCGCGGGCGGGGCTGACCTATTCGATCCCGCCAAAATGAAAAAGGTGCGTGAGATCACGCACCTTATGTAGGCAAGATGGGGATAGGGGCGTGATCTCAAGCACCCTGCATCACGGGTGGTTCAGGCGAAAGCGCCCTTCGATCTGCGCGCCGCTTTCGATCACCAACGTTGAATAGTTCACATCCGCGGTGACCTGCGCCGCCGCGCGCAGGGTGAAATTCTCGCTATGAACCTTGCCATCGAGCTTGCCCTTGATCTCGACCACATCGGCGGCGATGTCGCCGCTGACCTTGCCCTCGGCCCCGACGATCAGGGCCTGCGCCTGGATCGTGCCCTCGACCTCGCCCAGAACTTCGACCTGGCCGGTCGAGGTGACCTCGCCCACGATCTTGAGATCGGCGCCCAGAACAGAGCGGGTGTTGCCGCCCAGGCCGGCAGGCCGGGTGGGGGCAGAGGTGGGATCGGCGGTTTTCGAAAACATGCGGGAATCCTCGCTGGCTTGGCGCGATAAGGACCGAAGGGGGCGGCGGGGTCAAGGGTCCGGGAGGAGGATGGTCGGGAAGGGGACATTCGTTGGCGCGGAAGGGGCGACAGGGCAGGCAGAATTTGATCATATGGGCGGGGAATCAGCCTTTGGAGGGCATATGCAGGACGGGTTTTTCACGCCGGTTTCGGGGTTCGACATGCCGCGATTCGCGGGCATCCCCACCTTCATGCGGTTGCCGCATGTCGGGCTGGACCATCCGCGACTGTCCGAGGTGCAGATTGGCCTGATCGGCGCGCCCTGGGATGGTGGCACCACCAACCGCCCCGGCCCGCGCCATGGCCCGCGTCAGTTGCGCGACGTGTCCACCATGATCCGGGCGCAGAACGGGGCCACCTGGGTCGCACCGTTTCAGGCGGCGCGCTGCGCCGATCTCGGGGATGTGGCGATCAATCCGGGTGACCTGATGGACAGCCTGGCGCGGATGGAGGCGTTTTATGACCGCGTGGTGGCCGCAGGTGTGCTGCCGCTGACCGCCGGGGGCGACCATTTGTGCACCTTGCCGATCCTGCGGGCGGTGGCCAAGGCGCGTCCGGTGGGGATGGTTCAGTTCGACAGCCATACCGACCTGAATGACGTCTATTTTGGCACCAGCCGCTATAACCATGGCACGCCCTTTCGCCGTGCAGTGGAAGAGGGGCTGCTGGACCCCAAGCGTTATGTGATCATCGGCATCCGCGGATCGGCCTTTGGTCGCGACGACTGGGATTTCGCCGCCGCCAACGGCATCCGTATTATTCCCATCGCCGAGTTCCATGCGCGCGGGGCCGAAGATGTGATGGCCGAAGCGCGTGAGATTGTGGGGCAGGGGCCGGTCTATGTGACCTATGACATCGACTTTGTGGACCCGACCTTTGCCCCCGGCACCGGCACGCCAGAGGTGGGCGGGCCGAATTCGTGGCAAGCCTTACAGGTGGCACGGGGCTTGCGCGGGCTGAATGTGGTGGGGGCAGATCTGGTCGAGGTGTCGCCGCCGTTTGACATGGCGGGGGGCACGGCACTGCTGGGGATCAACCTGATCTTTGAAATGCTGTGCGTGATGGCCGAGCGGGTCGCCAAGGGCTGAGGGTGGGCCGGGGGCGCTTCGCCCCCGGACCCCCAGAGAGTATTTTTGCCAAGATGAAGAGGGTTTGCCGTGACGGCTGAGATGATCATCACCAATGCCAGGGTTCTGACGATGGATGAGGCCACACCGCGCGCCGAGGCGGTTGCGGTGGCGGGGGGCAAGATATTGGCGGTCGGTTCGGTGGCCGAGGTGGAGGCGCTGGCCGGTCCTGCGACGCGGGTGATTGACGCGGGCGGGCGGACGCTGTTGCCGGGCTTTGTGGAAAGTCATCTGCATCTGGTGCTGGGCGGCAATGAGCTGACGCAGTTGCAACTGGGCGGCGTGCTGGGGTTCGAGGCGCTGAAGGCGGCGTTTCTGGCCTATGCGGCGGCGAACCCGGACGCGCCCTTGTTGATGGCACAGGGGGCGGCCTATGAGATTCTGGGGGATGCGGCGGTGACGCGGCACGATCTGGACCGGGTGATCGCCGACCGGCCGATCGCGATGATGTCGCCTGATCATCACACGGTCTGGGCCAATACGGCGGCCTTGCAGGCGGCGGGGCTGCTGCACGGGGCTGCCATGCCGCGCGGGCATGAGGTGGTGATGGCTGCCGATGGCATGGCTGCAGGCGAGTTGCGCGAGTTTGAGGCGTTCAGCCCGATCCTTGCGCTGTCGGGCGAATTACATCTGCAACTGGGCATCGCCACCGGAGGCGAGCCGGACCCCTGGCCCGATGCCGCCCAACGCGCGATTGACAAGGACAAGGTGGCGGCGGGGCTGGCGCATTGTGCGGCGCATGGCATCACCTCGATGGTGAACAT
>CALRKX020000189.1:0-5330 GCA_943368305.1 Erythrobacter sanguineus | reverse complement strand
GGCACCGGCGCCGCCACCCCCGCGCTGGTCGTCGCCAAAGACGGCGAACAGGATATCGCCTTCCTGTCGTTGCAAGACCCGGAATTTGACCTGTCCGACCGTGGCGTCGAAGGGCGCGAGGCGGCCCCCCCGGTCGATGTGTTCCTTGCCACCGACCGTGGCGCCTATCGCGCCGGCGAAACCGTCAACGTCACCGCCTTGACCCGCGATACCGAATCCCGCGCGATTGAGGGCCTGCCCCTGACCGCCGTGCTGATCCGCCCCGATGGCGTGGAATATTCCCGTGCACTGGCGCAGGATGCAGGCGGCGGTGGCCATGTTTTTGCCCTGCCGGTGGCGGGCAACGCCCCGCGCGGCGTCTGGCGGCTGGATATGTATGCCGACCCGAACGACGCGGCGCTGACCTCGAAAACCTTCCTGGTCGAAGATTTCCTGCCCGAACGGATCGACTTCACGCTTGCCCTGCCCGAAACAGCGGTGCGCCTTGGCGAAACGCCCGACCTGACGGTCGATGCCCGCTATCTGTTCGGCGCGCCCGGTGCCGATTTGGCGGTCGAGGGCGAGGTGTTCCTGCGCGCCGCCAATGGTCTTGCCAGCTTTCCCGGCTATGTCTTTGGCAAATACGATGAACCCTTCTCGGGCGTGATGAGCAGCCTTGATCCGGCCCGCACGGACGAAGCGGGCCGCGCCACCCTTGCCCTGCCGCTGCCCGTGGTCGAAGATCCCGGCCGCCCGCTGGAAATTCGCACCACCGTGCGCGTGGCCGAAGGCTCGGGCCGCCCGGTGGAACGTCAGGTCACCAAGGCGCTGACCCCTTCGGCCCCGATGATCGGCGTCAAGCCGCTGTTCGACAACGTGGTGCCCGAAGGGGCCGAGGCGCGCTTCAGCCTTGTCGCCGTTGGCCCCGATGAAGCCCCGGTGCCGATGAAGGTGAAATGGTCGCTGTCGCGCATCGACACGAATTACCAGTGGTATCAAAGCTATGGCAACTGGAACTGGGAGCCGGTAACCACCCGCACCCCGGTGGCCGATGGCACCACAGATCTTGCCTCTGCCGCCTCGGAAATCGCGGCAGCGGTCGAATGGGGCGAATATGAACTGAAGGTCGAGCAGATGGGCGGCGGCAGTGCCGCCACCTCCACCACCTTCTGGGCAAGCTGGTATGCCCCGGCAGATGCCACGGCCACGCCCGACACGCTGGAATTGTCGCTGGACAAGCCTGCCTACAAGCCCGGCGATGTGGCGCAGGTGCGTGTTGTGCCGCGCGCTGCGGGCAAGGCGCTGGTGACTGTTCTGTCAAACCGTCTGGTGGCGATGAAGGCGGTTGACCTGACCGCCGGTGAAAACCTGATCCCGCTGGATGTGACCGATGACTGGGGCGCTGGCGTCTATGTCACCGTCTCTGCCCTGCGCCCGATGGATGTGGCCGCCGGCCACAACCCCGCCCGCGCGCTTGGTCTTGCCCATGCCTCGGTTGACCCCGGCGACCGTGCGCTTAAATCAACGGTTGAGGTTGCACCAGAGGCGGCTCCCCGTGGCCCGCTGGACGTGGCGGTGAAGGTGGAAGGCGTTGCGGAAGGCGATCAGGCCTATGTTACCATCGCTGCGGTCGATCAGGGCATCCTGAACCTGACCGCCTATACCCCGCCCGATCCGCAAGGCTATTACTTTGGTCAGCGCAAGCTGGGCGTCGGCATCCGCGACATCTATGGCCGCCTGATTGATGGCCTTAGTGGTGAGACGGCCGAGGTGCGTTCCGGCGGCGATGCGGGCGCGCAGGCCCGCCTGCAATCCCCCCCGCCCACCGAGGAACTTGTGGCCTATTTCTCCGGTCCCGTGACCGTGGGCGCCGATGGCTATGCGCGGGCGACCTTCAACCTGCCGTCCTTCAACGGTACGGTTAAGGTGATGGCCGTGGCGTGGTCGAAGAAAGGCGTGGGGCAGGCCAGTGCCGACGTGCTGGTGCGCGACCCGGTGGTCGTGACCGCCAGCCTGCCGCGCTTCCTGCAACCGGGCGACCAAAGCCGCGTGCTGTTGGAAATCGTCCATGCCACCGGGCCTTCGGGCCGGATGAGCCTGGATGTCACCTCGGCGGGCCTGACCATCGGTCAGGTGCCCTCGGGCTTTGATCTGGCCGACAAGGGCAAGGCCACGTTCTCCGTGCCGGTCACGGCGCGGGATGTGGGCGTGCAAACCATCGACCTGCGCCTGACCACGCCCGACGGCAAGGTTCTGGCCAAAACGCTGACCGTGCCGGTACAGGTGAATGACCCAGCCACCGTGCATGTCAGCCGCTTTACCCTGGCCAAGGGCAAAGAGTTCACCTTTGACCAGAACGCCTTTGCCGGCCTTCTGCCGGGATCGGCCAAGGCCACCATGGCTGTCGGCCCCATCGCCCGCCTGAACGCCCCCGGCATTCTGGCAGCCCTTGACCGCTACCCCTATGGCTGCACCGAGCAGATCACGTCGAAGGCCCTGCCGCTTCTCTACTTCGATCAGGTGGCGCTGGCGCTGGATCTGCCGCATGCCGACAATCTGCAACAAAGGATCAATGAATCGATCACGGCGGTGCTGACCAACCAGTCGGCCTCGGGCGGCTTCGGCCTTTGGGGTCCATCGGATGGCGATATGTGGCTGGATGCCTTCGTGACCGACTTCCTGTCCCGTGCCAAAGCCCGTGGTTTTGCCGTGCCAGACCGCGCCCTGCGGACCGCGCTGGATAACCTGCGCAACAAGACCAACTACTATGCCGATTTCGACAAGGGGGGTGAGGATCTGGCATATGCGCTGATGGTTCTGGCCCGCGAAGGGGCGGCGGCGGTGGGCGATCTGCGCTATTACGCCGACGTGAAGGGCGACGCCTTTGCCACCCCCTTGTCGCAGGCCCAACTGGGCGCGGCCCTTGCCAGCTATGGCGACCAGCAGCGCGCCGATGCCATGTTCGGCCGCGCGGGCACGGCCCTCAACGCCCTGAAAGGCAAAGAGACCGAGCAGATCTGGCGCGCCGATTATGGCACCAACTACCGCGATGCCGCCGGGGTTCTGGCGCTGGCCGCCGAAAGCGGCTCTACCGCCGTGGATCGTGATGCGCTGACCGCCCGCATCGCCACCGACAGCACTCTTTCCACGCAAGAGGCGACCTGGGCCCTGCTGGCCGCCAATGCGCTGATCGACGGCAAGGGCTCTGACGGCATCACCCTGAATGGCGCCCCCGCCACGGGCGCGCTGGTCAAGGTGCTCGATGCCACCTCCACCGATCCGGTCGTGGTGAAAAACGGCAGCGACGCCGATACCGTGCTGACCGTCACCACCTATGGTGTGCCGACCGACCCCGAGCCTGCGGGCGGCACCGGCTATACCATCACCCGCACCTATTACACGCTGGCGGGCGAACCCGCCGACATGACAAAGGTCAAGGTCGGTGATCGTCTGGCCGTGGTGCTGGAGGTGACGCCCTTTGGCCGGGGAGAGGCCCGCCTGATGGTCAGCGATCCGCTGCCCGCCGGGCTGGAGATTGACAACCCCAACCTGATTGCGGGCGGTGACGTGGGCAATCTTGGCTGGCTGTCTGCCGAAACCGACGTGGCGCACAGCGAGTTCCGTCAAGACCGCTTCCTGACCGCGGTCGACCGGATGGACAACGCCACTTTCCAGCTTGCCTATCTGGTCCGCGCCATCTCGCCCGGCACCTACCACCACCCGGCCGCCTCGGTTGAGGATATGTATCGCCCCGACCTGACCGGCCGCAGCGAGACCGGCAGCCTGACGATTGCCGAGTAAGCCTGGGCGCTGCGGGATGGGCAGATGGATACTGGCACTGGCGGCGGGCCTCTGGCTTGCCGCCCTTGGCCGTGATGCCTTTGACCAATGGGTCGATGCCACCGACCTGCCGCCCCTGGTCGTGCAAACCTCGGTTCAGGTGCAGGACAGGAATGGTGATCTGCTCCGCGCCTATACCGTGGCCGATGGCCGCTGGCGCATGGCGGTCGATCTGGGGCAGGTGGACCCGGCCTTCATCGCCGCCCTGCTGACCTATGAAGACCACCGCTTTTACACCCACGGGGGGGTAGACCCGCGCGCCGTGCTGCGTGCTGTGGGGCAGGCCCTGCGCTATGGCCATGTCGTCTCTGGTGGTTCGACCCTGACGATGCAGGTTGCGCGGCTGTTGGAAGAGTCCGGCACCGGCAAGGCCGCTGGCAAGTTGCGGCAGATGCGAGTGGCCTGGGCGCTGGAGCGCCGGCTGACCAAGGATCAGATCCTGACCCTGTATCTGCACCTCGCCCCCTATGGCGGCAATCTTGAAGGCATCCGCGCCGCCTCTATCGCCTGGTTCGGCAAGGAGCCGCGCCGCCTGACACCTGCGCAAATCGCCCTGCTGGTGGCCATTCCGCAAAGCCCCGAAGGCCGCCGCCCCGACCGTTCCGTCACCCGCGCCACCAATGCCCGCAACCGCGTTCTGGCCCGGTTGCAGCGTGATGGGCTGATCGACGCCGATCAGGCCAAGGCGGCGACAACCGAGGCTGTTCCTTCTGCCCGCCGCCCTTTTCCCGCCCTTGCGCCCCACCTGTCCGACCGCGCCCGCGCCGCCGACCCCAGCGCGCAAACCCTGCGCCTGACGGTGGACAAGGGCCTGCAAAGCGCCCTTGAAAAGCTGGCCGCCGAAACCGTGGCCGGGCAGGGCGAACGGATGCAGGTGGCAATTGTGGTCGCCGATCATGCCAGCGGCGAAATCCTCGCCTCTGTCGGTTCGGCGGCCTTTCAGGCCGATCAGCGTGCGGGCTTTGTCGATATGACACAGGCCCTGCGCAGCCCCGGTTCCACGCTGAAACCGCTGATCTATGGTTTGGCTTTTGACGATGGCCTTGCCCATCCTGAAACGATGATCGAAGACCAGCCGACCGATTTCAACGGCTACCGCCCGCAGAATTTCGACCGCCAGTATCGCGGCACAATTCGGGTGCGCGAGGCGCTGCAACTGTCGCTCAACATTCCCGTGGTTTCCCTGACCGAAGCGATGGGCCCCGCCCGCCTGCTCAATGCGCTGGACAAGGCTGGGGTCGCCTATCGCCTGCCGGTTGGGCAGCCGGGGCTTGCCATTGCGCTGGGCGGCATTGGCGTGACCTTGCAGGATATGGTGCAGCTTTACGCAGCCCTTGCGCGCGGTGGCGTGGCGCTGCCCCTGCGCTGGCAGATGGACGGCGAAACGGCAGAGGGTCAGCGCCTGATCGGCCCGGTTGCCGCCTGGTATGTCGGCGATGTTCTGGCGGGTCTTGCGCCACCGCCGGGGTCGCCCGCGAACCGGTTGGCCTATAAAACCGGCACCTCCTATG
>CALRKX020000188.1:0-5338 GCA_943368305.1 Erythrobacter sanguineus | reverse complement strand
TTCAGCCGCGCAATCTTTACCCCCGCGCGGCGCGCGATCACCGCCGCCTCACGGATATAGGACGCCCAGGCGGCCGGATCGGTGCATTGCGTGCCCGGATGGAAGGTGATCGACGGAATGAACCCCGCCGCCGCCACGGTTTTCAGCAGATCAACCGCCACATCTTCTGTCGCGCCGAACTTGGCACCAAAGTTATAGGCAGCGCCCGAGACCGGCAACTTGAAGCGCACCGAAATCTCGCAGCCCGCAGCCGGGACCATCTCGACCAGCTTGGCCAGTTCCGAAGCCGAATCGACCGACCAGCTTTTGACGTTGCGGGCAACGGCATGGGCAATCTCGGTGCGCGAGCGCACGGGGTTGTTGTAGTGAATCGCCGCATCGGGGGCCAGGCGGCGGATCAGGTCAATCTCGAACGGCGACGCGCAGTCAAACCCCTGAACGCCTGCGGCGACCAGATTTTCCACCATCTCTTCCCCGGGGTTCGACTTGACCGCATAGGTCACAAGCCCCGGAAAGCCATCAAGAAACCGTCTCGCCATGGCCTGCACGACCGAGGGCGCAAAAAACAGCACCGGATTCTCCGGCTGCTGGTTTTTCAGGAATTCGGTCGGATTGGTCCAGATCGTCTTGGACAGTCCCATCGGCGTGATCCTTTCTGCCAACAAGATGCGTGTCCTCCTCCGTTGCCACACCATGAATGGTATGGACGGCCTTGGCGCCCGCATGGTTTTTCCAACCAGGCCAGGTGCGTATGAGCCGCCCTTTTCCTGCAACTGAGGATGCCGCATATGGGTGACAATCTCACCGGACAAAACTATATATCTGCCGGGAATCATCGTCAGAATGACGAAATGGGGCAACAAATTGCATGGATGATCTGGATCGCAACATCCTTGGGCTGCTGGGGGCCGATGCGCGCATGTCGGTGGCCACCCTTGCGCGCCGGTTGAAGGTGGCAAGATCCACGATTCAGGCCCGGCTGGAGCGGTTGGAGACCACAGGAATCATCGCCGGCTATACGCTCAAGCTGGGAGAGGCGGCGCGGCAGGGGCGGTTGCGCGCCAGCGTGTTGCTGACCATCGAACCCCGCGCGCTGGCCGCCGTGCTGACCCGGCTAAAGGCGATGTCAGAGATTGAGCGCGTGTTCACTACCTCGGGCCGGTTCGACCTGCTGTTGCAGATCGCGGCCCCGAATACGCAGGTGCTGGACAGCCTGCTGGACCAGATCGGCGGCATGACCGGCGTGAAAAGTTCGGAAAGCCTGATCCACCTGTCCACCCGGATCGACCGGGCGGTGTGACGGACAGTTCAGAACGGCAGATCGGGCTGTAACGGACGGCGCAGGCTGAACCCGTTCAGAAATCGCTGGCCCAGCGCCCGGTCGCCCGTAAAGGAAAAGCCGCCCGTCACAAGGCTGTCAGCCAAAGTCATCGGACCGTAAACCACCTGCGCCAGGCGGTTCGTCGTGCCGCCAAAGACCAGATCGCCGCCATCGCCCTGCGCTACAAGATACGCGACATGATAGCGGCCCTGATCCACCGTCACGCAAAACCGTTCGCCCAGATCAAAGCCGACCGTCACAGTTATCGCCTCGGGTGCCCGCCACATCGCCGCCATTGACAGCATCAGCGATGCGGGGCTGATGAACCGCGCCGGATCATGGCCCGACTGCCCTGCCCCCCAGATGCACATTTCGCGCACCATGGGCCACAGCGCCCGCCCCGCCTGGGTCAGAGCATAGCCGTCGCCCGCCACCAGCAGACCCGTCGCCTCCATCTGAACCAGCCGCATCGTCAGGATATTGGCGCTGACCCCCGGCAGGCCCCGCCGAAGCGCCCCGAAACGCCGCGGCCCCAGCAGCAGTTCGCGCACCACCAGCAGCGCCCAACGGTCGCCGATCAGGTCCAGCGCATGGGCCTGCAAACAGCCTTCTTCATAACTTCGGCGGGTTTTGGGCATTCATATAACTTTTAGTTGCTTTTTATAACTACCCGCGCAAGCCTCTCACCACAAGCAGATTGGAGGGCAGCCATGACCTATATCGACGGCTTCGTGATTCCCGTCCGCACCACCGACAAAGAGGCCTACCGCGCCCATGAGGCAAAGTGGTGGCCCCATTTCCAGAAGGCGGGCGCCCTGTCGCTTGTGGTGGGCTGGGGCGACGATGTGCCGCCCGGCAAACAGACCGACTTTCAGCGCGCGGTTGACCTGAAGCCCGATGAAACCGTGGTATTCTGCTGGATGACCTGGCCCGACAAGGACACCCGTAACGCCGCCTACAAGGCGATGGAAAAAATGGGCGCCGAACAGCCAGAGCAGTTCATGAACATGCCCTTCGACGGCAAGCGCATGATCTATGCCGGATTTGCCCCGATTCTAATGGCCCAAGCCTGATGAAAGGAACCGCGAAATGACCCACGGCATCCCTTGCTGGTATGAACTGACCACCGGCGACCTTGCCGCCAGCCAGGCCTTCTATGGCAAGCAACTGGGCTGGACCTTTGCCGATGCCGGGATGCCCGGCTTTACCTATATCCTTGCCAGCGCGGGTGGTGACATGGTGGCTGGAATGATGAAGCCCGATCAACCGATGCCCGAATTCTGGCTGGTATATTTCGCCGTGGACGATGCCGATGCGGCGGCTGCATCGGCAAAATCGCTGGGTGGCGGCGTGCATGTCGAACCGGCTGATATTCCCGGCACAGGGCGTTTTGCCATCCTGACCGATCCGGCGGGCTGCCCCTTCGGCATCCTGCAGCCCCTGCCCGGTGGGGCGGGTGGGGCCTTAAACCAGACGAAGGAAGGCCACGGCAACTGGCACGACTATGCCAGCGCCGATGCCAATGCAGCGCAGGCCTTTTATGGCGCGCTGCTGGGCTGGTCGGTAACGCGCAGCTATGAGGAGGGTGGCGCGCGGGAATACCGGGTGCTGAATGCCTCTGGTACCGATTTCGGCGGCATCGGCCCTATCCCGCCCGGCGGGCGCGGCGGCTGGACACCCTATTTCGGCACGCCCTCGATTGCGGCCGCGATCAAGATCGTGGTCGAACAGGGTGGCGAGGTTCTCCTGGACCCGATGGAAGTGCCGGGCGGCGCCTTTATCACCTATGCCACCGACCCGCGCGGCGCGGTTTTCGCCATGGTGGGGGGCAAGTAGCCCCCCATTCCACCGGCGGCGGGGCCTTGGCGGCGGGCTGATCCTTCGCTATTGCGGTCCCCGCAAGATAGGGATGCCGCCGATGCCGATGGAAAAGAACTTCAGCCCCGCCGAAGCCGAGGCCCGGATTTCGAAACGCTGGCTTGATGCCAAGGCGTTCCGCGCCGGGGCCAATGCCAAACCGGGGGCCAAGCCGTTTTCCATCATGATCCCGCCGCCCAATGTTACGGGCAGCCTGCACATGGGCCATGCCTTCAACAACACCTTGCAGGATATCCTGATCCGCTGGCACCGGATGATGGGCGATGACACGCTGTGGCAACCCGGCACCGACCATGCGGGCATCGCGACCCAGATGGTGACCGAGCGTGACATGGCGCTGCATCAGGAACCCACCCGGCGCGAAATGGGGCGCGAAAAGTTCCTCGCCCGCGTCTGGCAGCAAAAGGTCAAATCGCGCGGCACGATCATCGGCCAGTTGCAGCGCCTTGGCGCGTCGTGTGACTGGGACCGAGAGGCCTTTACCATGTCGGGTGCCCCCGGAGCGCCCGCCGGCGAGGAAGGCAACTTCCACGACGCGGTGATCAAGGTCTTTGTCGATATGTACAACAAGGGCCTGATCTATCGCGGCAAGCGGCTGGTCAACTGGGACCCCCATTTTGAAACCGCGATCTCCGACCTGGAGGTTGAAAATATCGAAGTCGCCGGTCACATGTGGCACTTCAAATACCGCCTCGCGGGGGGCGAAACCTATGAGTATGTTGAAAAAGACGCCGAAGGTAATGTGACCTTCCGTGAGGTCCGCGATTACATCAGTATCGCCACCACCCGCCCCGAAACCATGCTGGGCGACGGCGCGGTGGCGGTTCACCCATCCGATGAACGCTATAAGCCGATCCTTGGCAAGATGGTCCATCTGCCGCTGTGCGACCGCCTGATCCCGATCATCGCCGATGAATACCCCGACCCGAACTTTGGTTCTGGCGCGGTCAAGATCACCGGCGCGCATGATTTCAACGACTATCAGGTCGCCAAGCGCAACAACCTGCCGATGTACCGCCTGATGGACACGCGCGGCAACATGCGCAGCGATGGTGCCCCCTATGAGGTTGCCGTCGCCCGCGCCCGCGAAATCGCCGCCGGCTCGCCCACCGACGAAAACGAAGTGGACAGCCTGAACCTCGTGCCCGAAAAATATCGCGGGCTGGACCGGTTCGAGGCGCGCAAACTCGTCGTCGCCGACATCAACGCCGCCGGTCTGGCGGTGACGGTTCTGGTCAAGGAAATTGACGAAGACACCGGCTCTGAACACCTGCGGCTTGAACCCGTGGTGGAGGCCAAGCCGATCATGCAGCCCTTTGGCGACCGCTCCAAAGTGGTGATCGAGCCGATGCTGACCGACCAATGGTTCGTCGATACCGCGAAGATCGTCGGCCCCGCGCTGGACGCCGTGCGCAACGGCGATACAGTGATCATGCCGCCGAGCGGGGAAAAGACCTATTACCATTGGCTGGAGAACATCGAGCCTTGGTGCATCAGCCGCCAGCTTTGGTGGGGGCATCAGATTCCGGTTTGGTATGGGCCAAACATTGTGCGCAATGATCTAGGCGAATTGTCCGTCGAAGGCGCACCCCACGCCTTCTGCGCTTCCACTGAAGAAGAAGCGGTCGAGACGGCTCGCATTGTCTACGGCGGGGGCGTGCATATCGGAATCGCACGCTGGGACGCACGCATCGAAGGGAATTCAGAAGCCAGGATGCTCGGCGGCTTTTCAAGCAGTGGCTCGCCGAGAACGGGCGGTGAAAAGCTTGTTTCGATTGAGCTTCACCGCGACCCAGACGTCCTCGACACATGGTTCTCCTCCGGCCTCTGGCCCATCGGCACCCTCGGCTGGCCGGAACAAACCCCGGAACTGGCGAAGTATTTCCCCACCTCGGTCCTCGTCACGGGCCAGGACATCCTGTTCTTCTGGGTCGCCCGGATGATGATGATGCAGTTGGCGGTGGTGAACGAAATCCCGTTCCACACCGTCTATCTGCATGGCCTTGTGCGCGACGCCAAGGGCAAGAAGATGTCCAAGAGCTTGGGCAACGTCATCGACCCGCTCGACATCATCGACGAATACGGCGCCGACGCGCTGCGCTTTGCCAATGCCGCCATGGCCAGCCTTGGCGGCGTGCT
>CALRKX020000187.1:0-5343 GCA_943368305.1 Erythrobacter sanguineus | reverse complement strand
AAGATAACCGCGCCCGTCGATCGCCACATCCAGATCACCGCCAGTTTGTGCCGGGGCGCCCTGCGCCAGCACGACCGACACGGCGGCAGGCTTGACACCCATCCCCAATTGAATGCCCGTCGGCAACACCGTGCCATCCGTCGCTGTGATCGCACCCGGGCGTGCGATCTGTTCATAAGCCAGATCGGCAAAGTCCGCGCGCCGGGCATTATAACCGGTGGTGGACATGTTCGCGAGGTTGTTCGAAATGACATCGACCCGCATCTGCTGTGCGGCCATGCCAGAGGCCGCAATCTGCAAGGCTTTCATCGGTTATCCTAACGCCCAAGTGTTTCGATAGCGCCACGCATCCGCTGATCCTCACGTTCAAGAAAGCCCTGCCCCAGTTCATAGGCCCGCTGAACCTCGACCATGCGGGCCACTTCGGTGATCGCATTGACGTTGCTGTCCTCAAGATAACCCTGCACAATCAGTGCCTTGCCATCTGCCGCCTGAACCTCTCCGCCATCAAGCAGCGTTCCCGATTGATGGCGCAGCGCCACCGGATCGATCGGTTGCCACAAACCAATGCGGGCAAGAGGCTGACCGCCAGAAGACAGCGTGCCATCCGCGCCCATCACCACATCCAGCGTGCCGGGCGGCACCAGAACCGGCGAGCCGCCATCATCGAGGAGTCGCGCACCATCTGCCGTCATCAGCTCTCCGGTTACGCCCGGGGTGAAGCTGCCGGCCCGTGTCAATCGCTGGCCCGCAGGCGTATCGACCAGAAAGAAACCGTCACCCTCGATTGCAAAGTCAAAGGTGCCGCCGGTCTGCGTAAGATCGCCCTGCTGCAGGTCAACCAGCCGGGCCGAGGCGGTCGCCATGGACAGCGATGGTCCCTCGGACAGACCAACCACATGCTCGGCAAAAATCACGCCTTCCCGGCGAAACCCGGTGGTTGACAGGTTTGCGATGTTGTTCGCAACGCCCTGCATCTCTCGCATCAGGCCGGATTGACGTGACAGTGTGACATATCCTGCAGAATCCATCACGATCCTCCGATCAGGGGAACGATGCGGCTGGTGAAAAAGGTGACCAGCGTCGCGGTCATGAAACTCATCGAGACCCAGAAGACCGCAAGCATAACGCCCAGCTTGGGCACAAAGGTCAGCGTCATCTCCTGAATCGAGGTCAGCGCCTGAAACAGCCCGATGACGACCCCGGCCACCAAAGCCACGGCGAGTAGCGGCGCAGAGATCTGCACGGCAACCCACAACCCTTGGCGCAAGACGTCATACAGAAGGTCCTGCGTCATACCGGCATCCTCAGAATTTCCTGGTAGGCCTCCACCACCTTGTCGCGCACGGTCGAAACTGTCTCGACCGCGAGTTGACTGTCGGCCAGCGCCCGCACCAGAGCGTGGGGGTCTGCACCGCCCACCATCGCGGCGCGCGCGGTCGCCTCACCTTCGGACAAGGTTGCTGCAAAACCCGAAACGAAATTGGCAAAGCCTGCTTCGGCCGAAGCCGGCTGCGGCGCTGCAACGTTGCGCGCCTGAAAATAGCCCTGCGTGGCAAGTGTGGTCTTGATATCCATGGGATGGTCCTATCGTTTCAGCAATTCGAACAGGCTGAGGGTCATGGTGCGGGCCTGATCGAAAATTCGCAGATTGGCCTCGTAACTGCGCTGCGCTTCGCGGGCGTCGGCCATTTCCATCACCAGATCGACATTCGACCCATCGAAATGCCCGGTGTCATCGGCCAATGGGTTGCCCGGATCATAGACGCTTTGCAGCCGGCTCTGATCCAGGATGACCGGCCCTGTCGTGACCTGACCGCTGTCCACCTGTTCCTGAAAAGAGATCAGCTTGCGGTGGTAGCCCGGCGTATCGGCGTTCGAGATGTTTTCGGACACATGGCGCAAGCGCGTGGCCTGAGCCTGCATTCCCGAGGCCGAGTAGGACAAGGATTGAAGAAGTTCACTCATCTGCGGTGCCCTTTCACGTTCTGCCAAGGCTGGCGCGGATGATGCCCGAGGCGCTGCGATAGATGGCCAGAGCCATTTCCTGCTCTTGCCGCACTTCGGCGGCCTTGACCATTTCCACCTCGACCGAAACCGAATTCCCGTTCGGCTCAACATCACCCGGCACAACGAACGGTCGGGCTTCGCCCGCCGTAACGTCTGCAGAGGACGCGGCGTCAAAGGCACCGCCCCTCTGATAGACTTCAGAAAAACTTGGGATATCCAGCGCCCGAAATCCGGGCGTGTCGGCATTCGCCACGTTCCGCGCAATCAGACCCATGCGGCTTCCGGCATGGGCGGCCATGGCCTGAGCCATGGCAGTCAGTTTCAAGGATTCAAACATCCGGGCTTCTCCCGTGACCTGCTTCATCAAGGCTTAAGGGTGATTCCTTTAGAAACGGTAAGCATGAACAAAGGGGGAATCGCATGACGGATATTTTCGCTGCCCTACGCGCCGAAATCGCACGTATTCCGGTGGTGTTCCCGGTTGGTCGCATCGCCCGGATCGAGGCGGGAACGGTCAGGGTGACGGGGCTGGAGGCCGCCCTTTCGCTGGGCGACCGAGTTGAGATGGGGTCTTTGGCGGGCGAAGTCATCGGCCTGAGACCCGATGAATCCGTGATCCTTCCTGACGGTTCTGCCGAGGGCTTGACCATCGGTCACACGGTCGAGGCGGCAGGCCGTGGTGGCATCGCCCCGCATGATGGCTGGATCGGCCGCATCATTGATCCTTACGGCCAGCCGCTGGATGGCAGACCGCTGCAACAGGGGCCGAACCTGCGCCCGATTCGCACCGACGCCCCCCTGGCCGCTCGGCGCAAGCGACTGGGTGCGCGGCTGTCCACCGGCGTTGCGGTGTTCGACACCATGCTGCCCTTGGTACGCGGTCAGCGGATCGGCCTTTTTGCTGGATCGGGGGTCGGGAAATCGTCGCTGCTGGCAAAATTCGCCCGCAAAGTTGATGCCGATGTGGTTGTCATCGCCCTTGTAGGAGAGCGTGGCCGCGAGTTGCGAGAGTTCACGGAACGCGTCCTTGGTCCTGACGGCATGGCCCGTTCTGTGATTGTCACCGCCACCTCGGACTTGTCCGCCCTGACAAGACGCCGCTGCGCCTGGACGGCGATGGCCGTAGCCGAACATTTCCGCGATCAGGGTCTTCATGTGCTGTTGCTGGTCGATTCGGTCACCCGCTTTGCCGAAGCCCACCGCGAGGTGGCCTTGGCCGCAGGAGAGCCCGCCGCGCTGCGCGGCTACCCCCCCTCGCTGGGTCAGACCATCATGGCCCTGGCCGAGCGGGCCGGGCCGGGGCAAGACGAAGCGGGCGACATCACCGCGATTTTCTCGGTTCTGGTCGCCGGGTCAGACATGGATGAGCCGGTGGCCGACATTCTGCGCGGTGTGCTGGATGGCCATGTGGTGATGGACCGCAAGATTGCCGAGCGCGGAAGGTTTCCTGCGATCGATCTGCTGCGCAGCGTCTCGCGCAGCCTGCCAGACGCCGCAACCGATGATGAAAATGGCCTGATCACAGAGGTGCGCAAGCTGCTTGGCGCCTGGGATCGGGCAGAACTGATGATTCAGGCAGGCCTTTATGTGAAGGGCACCGATGCGGTGGTGGATCGCGCGATGCAGATCTGGCCCGCGTTGGATGGCTTTGTTGGCGAGGATGCTCCGACCGGAGGGGTGGAGGCCAGCTTTGCCCGGCTGGCCGCAATTCTGGCCAGCCGCGGGGGATGACCGCCTAACGCAGCCGGTTCTGCAAAAGCGTCAGGGCGATCTGCGCGCTGCTGCCCGACGTCGCGTACTGGCTAATTTCAGATCGGATCAGAAAACGGCGGATCAGCTTTGTCACGGCCTCCGCATCGGTGAACTGCGCAATCGCTCCGCTGCCCAATTGCGCCTCGGCCTTCTGGCGGATCATATCCAACTGCTTGTCGACGTCCAGTTGCCCGAAGGCTGTCGGCAAGCCCAGCGCCTTTTCAAACACTGTGCGCAACGGCGTATCGCCCAGGATTGTGAACCATTTGGTGTTTTCAGACGAGGATTTCGCAGCCAGCTTGCCCAACTCGCGCTCAGCGTTCAGCGCCAGCCTCATGTTGTCATTCTGCTCGCCAACGGCGGTTTCGAAGCTGCGGGTCTCGTAGGCCGTCAGGACTTCCTGCGGAAAGGTCGAAAGTTGGGTTCGTGGCGTGGAGTAATCACCAAACCCGAAGGCCGAGGCCATTTGCAGATATTTCTTGTCAGACAGACGGCTGGCAAGGGAACTGGGATCAATCGTGCTGCTTTCCAGAATTTTCTGGATGAAAAACTTGCTGTTCAGATCGCTGTCAAGGCCGAAGGCCCCCAAAGCAACCTTCAGCAGCCGCCGATCCGACACCAGTTGTTCGGCCGTTTTGACCTGACCGATCTTTGCCTTGAAGTAATCCTCGTCCCGCGTGATCTGGGGCGAAGCAAGATAGGCCTTTTGCTGTACCGCCATCGTGCGTTTCAGCAGGACCCACCCCGCATATCCGGTCACGGGCAGGGCGGGAGTATAGGTCATGTGCGATGCGCCGCCATAAGCCGCTCTTCGCGCGGCAATAGGGCGCGCAGATGTTTAAGAGCCTGGTAATGCTGATCTTCAAGCACCGCTGCCGAGGCCAGGTTCAGAAGGCTGCGGCTGTCGAAATCGACCAGAACCTGGCTGAGTTGCTCAATCCCGCGCAACAACTGCAAGCGCGCCTCGGCCGGATCGGCATCGCCGGACAACACAAGCTGTGCGATATAGCACACCCGGCGCACAGGTGTATTGACCTGTTCAGGATGAATGGCATCGCGCAGGCGCAGGATGTTCACATTTGGTGATACGACGGCAAGGCGAGAGCGCTTTTCGCCGTTTTCGATCACCGCGCCGTTGATCAGAACCCGTTCATGCGGGCCCAGCTTCAGGACAAGGCCGCTCATGCCGGCACCTGCCCGCGCAAGCCACGCATCACCGCTGTATTGATTTCCACCAGAATCTCGGCTGACGCCTTGCCCTGCCGCACAAGCTGTCCGTGGTGCCGGGCGAATTCATATAGATAGAACAATTTGGCCCGCAGCTCCGAGGGCAGTGCATTGGCCGGATCGGCCACCTCTTGCGCCAGGGTTGACCAGACCCGCTCATTCTCATCGACGGCCGCCATCAGGCTTGCCAGATCGGTCTCGCGCTTGCGCCAGCCATCTGACAATCGTCGCGTGACCCGGCCAAGCAGGTCGTATTCCGCAGCGCGGGGGCTGAGAGCATTCGGGTCGGGGCGGGAATAGGCAGCCTGCGCCGCCACGGAAAGGGCTGACACGGAAGGGTTCTCCGGCAAATCG
>CALRKX020000186.1:0-5351 GCA_943368305.1 Erythrobacter sanguineus | reverse complement strand
AGCGGTTGGCCCCACAATACCCGCCCTATGACCATGCCGATCTGAAAGCCTCGGTCGAACCCGTGGTGCGCGACATTCAGCGGCTTCTGTCGCGCGATGTGGGCCGGGCGACGCGGCTGGAATTGGTTCAGGTGCGGCAGAATTCCTATCTGGCGCAGGTGCCCGACCGGAACCTGTTCCGCGACGCGACCTTTGTGATCGAGGTCGAAAGCAGCCGCAGCCTGACCGTGGTGGCCCAGCAATTCCCGCTGTTGTGCAAGGTCGGCCCCAACACCCGCATGGCCGAGATTGTGAACAACAACCTGCCGGGGATCGAGCTGATCCATGCGCCAACCCCGCCGCGCCAGATTCGGGCGGTGTCGCGCAATGTGTATTTCATCATCGAGAAGAACTCGCCGCTGTGGCGAGAGTTTTCCAATGCCCCGGCCATCGGGATGCATTTCGCCGGCGACTGGCCGGACCTGAAACTGGAGCTTTGGGCCATCGTCGAGACGCGGGCGTAAGGGGCCTGTCATGAGCGACAACGACAAGGACAAGACGGTGATCGGCGGGGCGCTTCCGGGCGGCATGGCGCCGATGCCGGGGGCGGGGGCGGGCAGGCCGCAGACTGCGCCCAACCCGTCGCCCAATCAGCCCACCGTGATCGGCGGGCCATTGCCAGGCTTTGGCGCACAACCGGGACAGGGCGGATTTGGCGCGCAACCCGGCGGATTTGGGGGCCAGCAGCCCGGCTTTGGTGGGCAGGCTCCGGCGGGCGGTGGCGATCCGAATGACCCTTGGGGCGGTGGCGGTGGCGGCTTTGGCGCGCCAGCACCATCGCCGGGTTTCGGTCCCGGACCGGGGCAACAGCAACCGGGGCAACCCATGGGCCAGCAGCCGGGCGGGTTCGGCGGCGGCTATGCCCCCGGTGTGGGACAGGGCAGCCCCGGCTTTGGCGCGGGCGGCGATGCCTTTGGCCAGCAGAACCCGAACCAGCGCACCATCATCGGCGGCCCTTTCGCGCCGCAGGACAGCTTTTTCCCCAACCCCTCGACCGCGCAGCCCACCAATTATGCCGCCCAGGGACCCAAGATCGACCTGCGGGTGGCCTTGTCGGCCAAGGGGCTTGGCGCAGGCGGTCCGAAATCGCCCATGCTGGCGGCGGCGGCCAATCTGATGATCCTGTTCGGCCGTCTGCGCACCCAGATGGTCGATATGGATGCCCGGCCCCTGATGGAGCATGTCACCCGCGAGATCGAGGTGTTCGAAGAGAACTGCCTGCGCGCCGGAATCGACGCCCATGAAACGCAGGTGGCGAAGTATCTGCTGTGTTCCACCGCAGATGACATCGTGCAGAACATTCCCGGCAATGACCGGCATGTCTGGATTCAATATTCCATGACGGTGCGGTTCTTCAACCGCCGCACCTCTGGCGTGGGGTTTTTCCAAGAGGTGGAAAAGGCCCTGCAAGCCCCGGCCCAGCGCTATCAACTGCTGGAACTGGCGATGGTCTGCCTGTCCTTGGGCTTTGAAGGGCAATACCGCACGGCGCCCAATGGCGCGGTGGAACTGGGCCGTATCCGCACGATGATTTACGAAAGCCTGCGGCGGGTGAATGCACGGCCGGATGAGGATATCTCTCCGCGCTGGCAGCCGGTGGATGTTGGCCGTCGGCGGCGGTTCGGCGGCACGCCGCTGTGGGTCATCGGCTCGGTTCTGGGGCTGGGGCTGATGGGGGCCTATTTCGGTCTGTCGATGCTGATTTCGGATGAGGGCAGCGTGGTCACCCAGCGCCTGTTGTCGATGCATCCGGTGGGCGAAGTAGGCCTTGTGCGCCCCGCCACGGTGGATTTTGCGCCGCTGGTGGTCGATCAGGCCTCTGTCGTGGACCCGACGCAGTTGGAACGCCTGCGCGCAGCGATGAAGGCTGACATCGACGCGGGCACCGTGGTGGTGGACATGAAGGGCGACTTCATCTTTGTCCGCGTGAACAACGCCCTGCTGTTTGCAACGGGCAAAGCCGATACCAAGCCCGAATTTGCCGATCTTGCCGCCCGCATCGCCGATGCGCTGAACAAGGAACCGGGGCCGGTGTTCGTGTTCGGTTACACCGACAATGTTCCGATGAGCGGTCGGGGCCGGTTCAAGAACAACCACGACCTGTCGCAAGCCCGCGCAGATTCGGTCAAGGCCGCGCTGGAGGCGAAGATCGACGACAAAAGCCGCTTTGTGGTCGAGGGCAAGGCCGAGGCCGACCCGATCGGCGACAATGCCAGCAAAGAGGGTCAGGCGCAGAATCGGCGCGTGGAAATCATGATCAAGCGGCAGGAAACGCTGGCTGCGGTTGAAACCGCAGCCCCGGCCGAACCTGCCGATGCCAAACCCGCCGACGGCGGGCAGGCAGACTAGGGGCGCGCGCGATGGGTTGGGTAAAGCTGGTTCTGGTTCTGATCGGGTTTCTGGCCTTTTCCGCCGTGGTGTTCTTTGCCGGGCCGCTGATCGGCTTTGGCGATGCGCGACCGTTTGACCCGCTGTGGGTGCGGCTGACAATCATCGGCGTTCTGGCGCTGATCTTGCTGATCTGGGGGCTGATCAAGTTCCTGCGCCGCAACAAGGGACAAAAGGCGCTGGAAAAGGCACTGGTCGCCGATGCGCCGCCCACCGGCGACGGGCGCGAACTGGCGATGCGGATGACCGACGCCCTTGGCACGCTGAAAAAGACCGGCGGCAAGCACTACCTCTATGATCTACCGTGGTATGTGATCATCGGGCCGCCGGGGTCTGGCAAGACCACCGCGCTGGTCAATTCGGAGATCAAGTTTCCGGTGGCCGGAAATGCGCAAGGCGGGCTGCAAGGCTTTGGCGGCACGCGCTATTGCGACTGGTGGTTTGCCGAGGATGCGGTGCTGATCGACACGGCGGGCCGCTATACCACGCAAGACAGCGACCAGGGGAATGACAAGGCAAGCTGGACCAGCTTTCTGAACCTGCTCAAGAAAAACCGGCCCAAGCAGCCGATCAACGGCGTCATTCTGGCGTTTTCGGTCGCCGATCTGATGCGCGCCGACGCCGATACCATTCAGAAACACGCCGAAACCGTGCGCGCCCGGCTGGGTGAAATTCACGAGGCGCTGAAGGTCGATTTCCCGGTCTATGTGATGTTCACCAAGGCCGACCTGATCGCAGGGTTCCGCGAATATTTCGCCAGTTTCCCGGCGGCGCGGCGCAAGCGGGTCTGGGGCACCACATTCCAGACCAAATCGCTGCGCGAGCAAACCTGGGACCGGGTTCCCGCAGAATATGATGCGCTGGTAAGCCGCCTGTCGGAAGAGGTCATCGACCGCATGTCCGAGGAACCCGACGGCGTGAACCGCATCGCGATTTTCGGTCTGCCGGGCCAGTTGGCCGAGATGAAGGATGAGGTGGCGCTGTTCCTGCGCATGGTGTTTGAACCCACGCGCTATGCCAGCTCGGCCATTCTGCGCGGGTTCTATTTTACCAGCGGCACGCAGGAAGGCACCCCGATCGATCAGGTTCTGGGTGCCATGACCCGCAGCTTTGGCGGGCAGGCCCCCGGTCAGGCATCGGGGCTGATGTCGGGCAAGGGCAAGTCTTTCTTTCTGCATGACCTTTTGACCAAGGTCATCTTCGCCGAACAGGGCTGGGTCAGCTATGACCGCAAGGCGGTGCGGCGCAGTTCGGTGCTGCGTATGGGTACGACAGCCGCGATGGTACTGGCCTCGTTCGGGCTGCTGGGCGCCTGGGCCTGGAGCTACTATAACAACCGTCAGCTTGTGGCTTCGGCCGAGGCGGCGATGTCGGACTACGAGCTGGCAGCCGATGCCGACCTGAAGGCGGCAGAGGTTTCTGACACCGACCTGCTGCGCGTCGGCAATGAATTGCAGATCCTGCGCACCATGCCTTCGGGCTATGACAGTGCCGAGGTCGATGAAAGCGGCTGGGATCTGGGCTTTGGCCTGTCGCAGCAAGGTGCCATCCGGCAGGCGGCGCGCGACGCCTATGCCCAAGGGTTGGAGCGGCTGTTCCGCCCGCGCCTGGTGCTGCGGGTGGAAGAGCGGCTGCAAACCCTGATCGCGGGCAATGAAACGCTGGGAATTTACGAAACGCTCAAGGTTTACAAGGCTTTGGGCGGTGCTGCCCCGGTGCCGCAAGATGAATTCGTGCAGAACTGGTTCAAGCAGGACTGGGAGCAGATCACCTATCCCGGCATCAACAACGAAGATGCCCGCAAGATGCTGGCGGGCCATCTGACGGCCATGCTGGATCTGGATGACACCACCACCCCTGCCGTAACCCTGAACGGCGATCTGGTGGAAAAGGCCGAGATCATTCTGGGCCGGATGAGTGTGGAAGAGCAGGCCTATTCGCTGATCAAGGCCAGCGCGCCGTTTGCCGGTGTGCCCGACTTCAACCTTGTCGAACGGCTTGGCCCCGATGCGCGGCTGGTGTTCGAAACGGTCGATGGCAGCGATCTGGCCGTGCTGGGGGTGCCCGCGCTTTACACCTATCACGGGTTCCATGACTTCTTCCTCGATCAGTTGGCCGCCGTGGCGCAAAAGATCGAGTCGGAACAATGGGTGATGGGCAAGCAAGCCGAGGTGGCCAATATCGACGCACAACTGACCGCGCTTGGCCCCACCCTGCTGCGCCGTTATCGCGAAGATTACATCGCCGCCTGGGAAGGGATGCTGGACAATCTGAAACTTGCCCCCTTGGTCGCCGACAAGCCGACCTATCAGGCGCTGTCGGCAATCTCGTCTTCCGCGACCTCGCCTCTGCTGAAGCTGGTCGAGGCGGTTTCAGGGGAAACCAAGTTGACCGCCGAACCCGCAGCCCCCACCGATGCGGCGGGCAAGGTGGGGGCCGTCATCGCCGGCAGCGGCGATGCCCTAAGCGATGCGCAGGCCTCGATTGAGGGGATGGTGGCAAGCCGGGTTTCTGGTCTGCAACGCATCGGGCTGGATCTGGCGCTGGCGGCGGGCAAGTCGCAGGCACGGGCGGGTGCCTCTGGCGGAGGCGGGCCAATCGTGCCGGGGCAGGACATCGAGGTGAACTTTCAGGATTATCAGCAATTGCTGGACGGCACCCCCGGCAGCCGCCCGATCGACGCGCTGCTGAAATCTTTTGACGGCATCTACCAGGCGCTGATCGTTGCCGCCTCTGGCGGTCAGGCGCAGGTGGATGCAGCGATGCCGCGCCTGATGGGAGAGTTGAAGGCCACGGTGTCGCGCCTGCCAGCCCCCTTGCAGACCATGATAAACAAGGCGGTCGAGGATATTGAGGGTTCGAATACCTCCTCGACCATTTCCCAGATCAATGAGGCGATGAACAATCAGGTGGTGCCGGCCTGC
>CALRKX020000185.1:0-5378 GCA_943368305.1 Erythrobacter sanguineus | reverse complement strand
GGCGATGCCGAGATAGGGGTTGCAATCCATCCCCGGCAGCCGGTTTTCGATCCGCCGACCCGAGGGGGACGAGATCGGCACCCGAAGCCCGGTGGTGCGGTTGTCGCGACCCCATTCCAGATTGATCGGGGCGGCAAAGTCCGGCACATAGCGGCGATAGCTGTTCACATAGGGCGCGATCAGGGCAATCGCCGCCGACATGTGGTTCTGCATCCCGGCGATGAAGTGGTTGAAGGCCTCGGTCTCTGCGCCTTTCGGCCCGGCAAAGATGTTCTTGCCGGTCTTGCTGTCCACGACGGATGTGTGGATGTGCATGGCAGACCCCGGTTCGCCCGCAATCGGCTTGGCCATGAAGGTGGCAAAGCAATCGTGGCGCAAAGCCGCCTCGCGGATCAACCGCTTGAAGAAGAACACGTCATCGGCCAGCCGGACCGGGTCACCATGGGCCAGGTTCAGCTCGATCTGGCCCGCGCCGCCTTCTTGCAGGATGCCGTCGATTTCAAGACCCTGCGCCTCGGCGAAATCATAGATGTCGTCGATCACCTTGCCGTATTCATCGACCGCCGACAGGCTATAGGCCTGCTTGCCTGCCGCCCTGCGGCCAGACCGTCCCATCGGCGGAATAACCGGCTGGTTGGGGTCGATGTTGCGGGCGGTCAGGAAAAACTCCATCTCGGGCGCGACCACCGGGGTCCAGCCTTGCGCGGCATAAAGTTCGACGATCCGGCGCAGCACGTTGCGGGGGGAATAGGGCACCAGATTGCCCTCTTGATCCTTGGCGTCGTGGATGACCTGAAGCGTGACATCCGCCGTCCAGGGTGCGGCGGTGGCTGTCGTCCAGTCGGGTTCCAGGATCATGTCGGGTTCGGTAAAGGCATCAAACGGATTGTCGGCCCATTCGCCGGTGATGGTCTGCAAAAAGATCGAATTGGGCAGGAAGTAATTGGTCTGCTTGGCGAATTTCGCGGCGGGCATTGCCTTGCCGCGCGCCACACCGGCGATGTCGCCGATCACGCATTCCACTTCATCCACACGGCGGTTGCCGATGTAGTCCTTTGCCGCCTCTGGCAGCTTGTCGGTCCATTTGGACATAGGTCACACTGTGTTTTTGGGGTTTCCCCCGCGCATCAGGCGCGGGGTTCCTTGAAAAAGGCGGCGATACGGCCCGCCATGGTCTTGTCCTGCAAGGGGTCGGCCAGCCGGGTTGCGGCGGCCGCCATCACCTCGTCGGGGACCAGACCTTTGCCCCGGGTCTTCATCAGACCATCGACGAATTCGGGGCGGAATTCAGGATGGGCCTGCACCGTCAGCGCGCGGTCATCGTACAAAAGTGCTGCATTGGCGCAGAATTCGTTGCTGGCAATCACCTTGGCACCGGCAGGCACCTGAACCACCTGATCACGGTGCCAGGCATTCAGCGTCACCTTTTCGCCGGCGAAATCATAATCGGTGGCCCCCACCGCCCAGCCGCTGGCAAAGCGTTCCACCTTGCCGCCCATGGCTTGCGCCACGATCTGGTGGCCAAAGCAGATGCCCACCACCGGCACATGCGCGGCAAAAGCATCACGGATGAACTGTTCCAGCGGGGGAATGAAGGCGTGATCCTCATAAACGCCATGGCGCGACCCGGTGATCAACCAGCCTTCGCAATCCTTGACGCCCTTGGGAAACTCTCCCTCGACCACCTTGTAGGTGCGGAAGGTAAAGCCGTGGCCATCCAGCAGGCGCGCGAACATGTCGGGGTAATCCCCCAGGTCGGGCGACAGGGCGTCGGGCGCAAGCCCGGTTTGCAAGATGCCGATCAGCATGGACTGTCCACGAGGTTTGGTGTGCAAAGCCTAACCCGCCGCCCCCCCGGTCCGTCAAGGGGGGAACGGCAGAAATTTGATCAAATCAGCGGCCCCGAACCCGCGGGTCCAGCGCATCGCGCAAGCCGTCACCGATGTAATTCACCGCCAGCACGGTCAGCGAAATCGACACACCGGGCCAGATGATGCGCTGTGGATAGGTGCGGATGGAATCGATGCCATCAAACAGCAGCCGCCCCCAGGTGGGAAAATCGGGCGGAAAGCCCAGCCCCAGGAAGGACAGCACCGATTCCGTGATGATCGCCGCCGCTATGCCCAAGGTTGCCGCCACCAGCACCGGCGACAGCACATTGGTCAGGATATGGCGCAGGATGATCCGGCTGGAAGGCGTGCCGATGGATTTGGCGGCCAGCACGAACTCGCGTTCTTTCAGCGCCAGAACCTCTCCGCGCACAACGCGGGCGGCCTGCATCCAGCTTGTCACGCCAATCGCCGTCACGATCAGGATGAAGGTGCCCAACCTTGGCCCCAACACGCCCGCAATCGCATCGCGGAACAGAAACATCATCACCAGCAGCAGCGGCAACAGGGGCAGCGCCAGAAACAGGTCGGTCAAGCGCATCAGCCATGAATCCAGCCGCCGGAAATAGCCCGCCAGCACGCCGATGGTGGTGCCGATGAACAGCGCCACCATCATCGCCACCGCCCCCACCGCCAGCGAAATGCGACCGCCGAACATCATCCGCGCCAGCATGTCACGCCCCAACTGATCTGTGCCCAACGGGTGTGCCCAGCTTGGCCCAAGGTTGCGCAGCTTGAACATCTTTGCCGTATTCGGCTCGATGAACTTGGGGTCGATCCGCCAGACCAGCGGCCCGATCAGCACAAAGGCCATCAGCACCACCAGCAACACCAGCGCCGCCATCGCGCCCTTGTGGTGGCGGAACTGCGCCCAGACATCCGCCCATTGGCTGTGCGGCCGCGCCAGTTTCAACTCAGTCATAACGGATCCGGGGGTCTAGAATGCCATAGAGGATATCGGCGATCAGGTTGAACAGCACGATCAGCACGGCAAAAATGAAGGTGATGGTCTGGATCAAGGGCAGGTCACTGACATGGATCGCGCCGATCAGGGCCGCGCCTATGCCGTTGATCTTGAAGATATTCTCGGTCACGATAGCCCCGCCGAACACGGTGGGCATTCCCAGCGCAATAACGGTCACCACCGGGATCAGGCTGTTGCGCAGCACATGCTTCAAGAGAACCGTCGCCTCGCCCATGCCCTTGGCCCGCGCGGTGCGGACATAATCCTGGTTCAGGTTTTCCAGCACCGATGACCGGGTATAGCGGCTGATCTCGGCCGCATTGAACAGGGCCAGAACGGTGACGGGCAGGGCCATCTGCATGATCATCTTGTAGAAACTGGCCCAGTCGGTCACACGCAACTGTGTGTCATAGATCGTCGGAAACCAGCCCAGTTTAACCGCGAAAATCATGATCAGCACGTTGCCGGTGAAAAAGGTCGGCACAGAAAACCCGGCCATGGCGAAAAAGGTGCCCGCCTGATCGAACCAGCTATACTGGCGATAGGCCGAATAGATGCCGATGGGCAGCGCGATCAGAATGCCCAGCAGATAGGCAGTGCCCACCACGGTCAGGGTTTGCGGCAAACGCTCTCCGATGATCTGGAAGGCGGGGGCCTTGGATTGCCACGAAATGATCCGCTGCGCGCCTTGCGCGAAATCGGTGCCCAGCCAGCTGTCGATCAGATACTGCGGCTCTACCCAGAAAAACTGTTTCAGCCACAACACATAGCGCACCATCACCGGCTGATCGGCGCCCATGGCGGCCATCATCTTCTGGCGCACCTCTGGCGGCACGGTCAGCGGAATCTCTGACAGCGGGCTGCCGGGGGCCAGATCGACCAAGAGGAAGATCACCAGAGAAATCAGCAGTAGCGTCGGAATCGCGGTCAGCAATCGCCGGAGCGTATAGGTCAGCATGTGCCTGCCTGTGCCGGAGGGGATGCAAGGAAAATGGCGCGGCGGGGGTGTGGCCCGCCGCGCCGGTGTCAGATCACTTCACGCGATACCAGTCCTGTGCGTTCCACAGTTCGGCATCCCAAGAGTTCATCACGAACCCGCCCAGCGCGTTTGACTGCGCAGAGAAACGGCCACGGTCGGCCAGCGGGATGATGACATTGCTGTCCTTGGTCAGCGCGTCGTTCATCTTCTTCACCAAGGCGCCGCGCGCCTCGATGCCGTTGGTGCCCGACAATTCCTTGGCCATGGCGTCATAGGCCGGGTCGCAGAAGCGGTTGATGTTTTCACCCTGCCACTGGTTGTCGGGGCCGGGGATCTTGTTGCACAGATACTGAGCCATATAGGGCTCTGCATCGGTGCCGTCGAAGTTGTTGGCGTACATTTCGACATCGGCATAGAACTTTTGGAAGGTGTCGGGGCTGGCCGCGTCACCGCCAAAGAACACGCCGGGGTCAATCGATTTCAGCTCAACCTCGATGCCGATCTCGTTCCACCAGCCCTTGACCAGCGCCTGAAAGTCCTGGCGCACCGGGTTGACGGTGGTCTGATAGACGATGGTCAGCTTTTTGCCGTCCTTGTCCACGATGCCGTCGCCGTCGCTGTCGGTCCAGCCTGCCTCTGCCAGCAGCTTTTTCGCACCTTCGATGTCTTGCGTCAGACAGCCGGTGTTGTCCGAGGCCTGATAGGCCGGGGCGGGCACCAGGTTGCAGGTCGGGCGTGCAGCCCCGCCATAGCCCACATCGACCAGCGCCTGACGGTCAATCGCCATCGACAGTGCCGCGCGCACCTTCGGGTCCGAGAGGATCGGGTGGGGGTGCTTGATCGTCGAACGCTCGCCTTCGGCCAAATCAGCCGAGGGGTCGGTCAAGTTGATTTCGATCCGTTCAACCAGCGTGCCGAAGGCGTTGACGAACTTGCCCTTGCCGCCGGCTTCCATCTGGGCCTGCTGCTCGGGGTTGATCTGAGTGTTCCAGGCATAGTCGAACTCGCCCGTTTCCATCACGGCAGAGGCCGCGGCCAGCGCATCGCCGCCGCCTTTCAGCGTGACGGTGGCAAAGGCGGGCTTGGCCGGATCCCGATAGTTGGGGTTGGCGGCCAGCGTCACCACGTCGTTCACCTTGAAGTCCGTCACCATGAACGGGCCGGTGCCGATGGGTTTGGAGTTCTGCTCGGTGCAGGTCGAGGCCGCAGCGCCAAGGCAGTTGGCGAACTGGGCTTTTTGCAGGATGGGTGCGGTGCCGCCGGTGAAGGGCTGATACGGATAGGGCTTTGGCCCTTCGAAGTTGACCACCACGGTCAGGTCATCGGGAGTATCGACCGATTTCACGCCTTCGTATTTCGCGCCCTGTGCGCAGCCGCCGCCATCGGCGGTGCAGTATTCCCAGGTGAACTTGACGTCCGCCGAGGTGACGGGCGTGCCATCGGACCACAGAAGGCCGGGCTTCAGCTTCCAGGTGATCGAGGTCAGGTCAGCCGCGACACCGCCGTTTTCCACGGTGGGGATGCTGTCAACCAGACGGGGGAACAG
>CALRKX020000184.1:0-5393 GCA_943368305.1 Erythrobacter sanguineus | reverse complement strand
CCGGTCACGACAACGGAATCCGCCCCGCTGCCGGTGGCCTCGGGTCCGGTGCCGGATGATCTGTGCAAGGCCCCGGTTGCCGCCCCCGCCAAAGGGCCGGGTGCCGCCTCTCCGGCAGAGACGGTGGTGGACAGCTATTGTTCGGCCGTTGGCTATGCCGTGCAAAACTCGGTCACGCTGTCCAAGGCGGTGCAGGGCTTTGATCCGGCCGTTTCGGGCAAGCAATGCGCCGATTGGCTGGTGGCGAACCGCACCAAGCTGGATGGTGCCCTGGCCAAAGAGCCAGAGGCTGCGGTGGCCGATCTGGCGGCGCTGGTGCCCGGCGCGGCCGCCCCGCAAATGGCCGCGATGCGCGACAGCTTCTCGATCTGCCACGGCATCGCGCAGGCGGCGGGCAACACGCCCGATGCCCGCGCTTTTGCCGCCCTTGTCGCCTCGTTTGGGGGCGCTGGCTATGGCGAGTTGGTAGCCGCCAGCGATGCGCTTGGCCTTGGTACCGCGCAATCGGGCGCGCAGGCGAACGCCTGGTATCTGTGGACGGCAGAGGCGATTGACGGCGGCGGGCAAAAGCTGATCGCCACACCCGATTACGACCATGTGCCCCTTTTGCTGGCGCTTGCCGATTCCTCGCTGGAAATGACGGGCGACTGGAAGACTTATCTGGCGGCCCAGCAGGCCCCGGTGGCGCCCGCCGGCGGCCTGGCGCTGCCGGGGTTGGCCACGGCCTCTGCCCCGGCGGTCTCTACCGAATCCGCGCTGCCTGCCAATTTCGAACAGACCTATGGCATGACACCCGAGCAGGCGCTGACCGCATGCCGTCAGGGTGGGGCGGCGATGGCCGATCTTGGCCGCGTCACCTGCCGGTCTCTGGCGGTGTCTTCGGGCGACAACCTTCTGGCGGCGCAGTACCAGTAAACAATTGGACTCAAAAAGGCCCGGAGAAATCTCCGGGCCTTTTTCTTTGCCTGATGCCAGCCCTCAGGCCAGCATCGAAATCGGGTTTTCCAGCGATTCAACCAGCGCCTTAAGGAACTCTGCCCCCAAGGCCCCGTCGATCACCCGGTGATCGACCGACAGCGTGACCGACATCACGGTGGCCACGCCAATTGTGCCGTCTTTCAGCACAACCGGCTTTTTCACCCCCGCGCCCACGGCCAGAATGGCCCCATGCGGCGGGTTGATCACGGCGTCGAAATTTTCAACCCCCATCATCCCCAGGTTGGAAATCGCAAAACTGCCGCCCTGATATTCATGCGGGGCCAGCTTTTTGGTCTTGGCGCGGGTCGCCAGGTCTTTCATCTCGGCCGAAAGGGCCGACAGGGTCTTTTTCTCGGCATCGCGCAGAACAGGCGTGAACAGCCCGCCCTCAACCGCCACGGCCACCGCCACATCCGAAGGTTTCAGCTTCAGAATACGGTCGCCCGCCCAGACGGCATTGGAATCCGGCACCGCCTGCAACGCCAAGGCACAGGCCTTGATGATGAAGTCGTTGACCGACAGCTTGACGCCACGAGCCTCAAGCCCCTTGTTCAACTGTTCGCGGAAGGCCATCAGCGCATCCAGACGAATGTCGCGCCGCAGGTAGAAATGCGGGATGGTCTGTTTTGCCTCAGTCAAGCGTGCCGCGATGGTGCGGCGCATCCCGTCCAGCGGAACCTCGGTATAGGCGCGGTCGGCATACATCTTCAGCACAGTCTCGGCCGACATCCCCGCCGGGGCCGCCGCCTTGGCCGCGGGTGCGGCCACAGCAACCGGGGCAGGGGCCGCAGCCACCACGACCGGGGTCGCCCCCTCAACATCCGCGCGCACAATGCGGCCATGCGGGCCAGAGCCTGAAACTTTGGTCAGGTCCAGACCCTTGTCCCTGGCAATCCGCCGCGCCAGGGGCGAGGCGAACACCCGTGCGCCATCGGCCTTTGGGGCCGCCGGAGCAACAGCAGCCACAGGGGCTGCAACCGCCGCAACCGGGGTAGGGGCCGTCGCTGCCGCAGCAGCAGGCTTGGCCACCACGGCATCGGCGCTTTCGCCTTCCTCGATCAGAACCGCGATGGGGGTGTTCACCTTTACCCCCGCCGTGCCCTCGGCGATCAGGATCTTGCCGACGGTGCCTTCATCCACCGCCTCAAACTCCATCGTCGCCTTGTCGGTTTCGATCTCGGCAAGGATCTGGCCCGATTTGACCACATCGCCTTCCTTGACCAGCCACTTCGCCAGCGTGCCTTCCTCCATCGTCGGGGAAAGCGCGGGCATCAGGATTTCAACAGCCATTTCGCCCTCCTTAGCGGTAGCAGACGGATTTGACGGCGGCGACCACTTCGGCCGCCGTGATCAGCGCGAACTTTTCAAGGTTCGCGGCATAGGGCATCGGCACATCCTTGCCCGTGCAGGTGATGACCGGCGCGTCCAGATAATCGAACGCTTTCTGCATGATCGTGCTGGCAAGGTGATCGCCGATCGAGCCGACCGGGAAGCCCTCTTCCACCGTCACGCAGCGGTTGGTCTTCATAACGCTTGCCAGAACCGTGTCATAGTCAATCGGCCGCAGGGTGCGCAGGTCGATGACCTCAGCCGAAATCCCGTCCTTGGCCAGTTGATCCGCCGCCTCCAGCGCATGCTTCATGCCGATGCCGAAGGAGACGATGGTGACATCGCTGCCCTCACGCCAGATGCGGGCCTTGCCGAAGGGAATGGTGAAATCCGGCACGTCCGGCACCTCGAACGATTGCCCGTAAAGGATTTCGTTCTCTAGGAAGATCACCGGATTCGGATCGCGGATTGCCTGTTTCAACAACCCTTTGGCATCCGAGGCCGAGTAAGGGATCACCACCCGCAGGCCCGGAATCGCGGCATACCACGCCGAATAGTCCTGGCTGTGCTGCGCGCCCACCCGAGCCGCCGCGCCATTCGGGCCGCGGAACACGATGGGGCAGCCCAACTGGCCGCCTGACATATAGTTGGTCTTGGCGGCAGAGTTGATGATGTGGTCAATCGCCTGCATGGCAAAGTTGAAGGTCATGAACTCGACAATCGGGTTCAGCCCGCCCCATGCCGCGCCCACGCCAATACCGGCAAAGCCGATTTCGGTGATCGGCGTATCGATGACGCGCTTCGGCCCGAACTCATCCAGCAGACCTTGGGAAATCTTGTAGGCGCCCTGATACTCGCCCACTTCTTCGCCCATCAGGAACACATTGGCGTTGCCGCGCATTTCCTCGGCCATCGCCTCGCGCAAGGCCTCGCGCACGGTCATGGTTTTCATCGGCGTGCCTGCGGCCCAGTCGGGGCTGGCCTTGGACACCACAGCGACCGGAGCCGCCATTACGGGCGCCGCAGCTACAGCCGCCACCGGTGCAGGGGCCGCCGCAACCGCAGCCGCCTTGGGCGCGTCGGAAACCGTCTCGCCTTCCTCGACCAGCACCGCAATCGGCGTGTTCACCTTCACGCCCGCCGTGCCTTCTGCGATCAGCAGCTTGCCAACGGTGCCTTCATCCACCGCCTCAAACTCCATCGTCGCCTTGTCGGTCTCGATCTCGGCGATGATCTGGCCCGATTTGACCACATCCCCCTCTTTCACCAGCCATTTGGCCAGCGTGCCTTCTTCCATCGTCGGAGAAAGCGCCGGCATCAGAATTTCGGTTGCCATTGTCGCTCTCCCTTACGCGTAGATGTCTGTCCAAAGCTCGGTCAGATCAGGCTCTGGGCTGATCTTGGCAAACTCGGCGCTGTCGTTGACGATTTCCTTGATGTCCTTGTCGATGGCCTTCAGCTCTTCTTCCGAGGCAAGGCCAGATTGGGTCAACAGGTCGCGGACATGCTCGATGCAGTCCTTCTCGCTTTTGATTTTCTCAACCTCTTCGCGGGTCCGGTATTTCGCCGGGTCCGACATCGAATGGCCACGATAGCGATAGGTCATCATCTCAAGGATATACGGCCCCTTGCCCGCGCGGCAGTGCGCCACGGCCTTTTCCGCCGCCTCTTTCACCGCCAGCACATCCATGCCGTCAACCTGTTCACCCGGAATGCCATAGGCGGTACCGCGGCCAAAGAGCGTGGTCGATTTGGTGGCGCGCTTGACCGAGGTGCCCATGGCGTACTGGTTGTTTTCAATGACGAAAATCACCGGCAGGCTCCACAGTTCGGCCATGTTGTAGGTCTCATAGACCTGGCCCTGGTTGGCCGCCCCATCGCCGAAATAGGCGAAGGTCACGTTGTCATTGCCCTTGTACCAGTCGGAAAACGCAAGGCCCGCGCCCAATGGCACCTGAGCGGCAACAATCCCGTGGCCGCCGTAGAAATGTTTCTCTTTCGAGAACATGTGCATCGAGCCGCCTTTCCCCTTGGAATAGCCGCCCGCGCGCCCGGTCAGTTCCGCCATCACCCCGCGCGCTTCCATGCCGCAGGCCAGCATATGGCCGTGGTCACGATAGCTGGTGATGCGCTTGTCGCCCTCTTTCGTGGCGGCCTCCAGCCCGACCACAACCGCCTCTTGCCCGATGTACAGGTGGCAAAAGCCGCCGATCAGGCCCATGCCGTAAAGCTGACCGGCCTTTTCCTCGAATCGGCGGATCAGCAGCATGTCGCGGTAGTATTTGAGCAGTTCGTCCTTGGAGACGTTGGATTTCTCCGCCGCTTTCTTGGTAGCCACGGCGCCCCTCCCATGTTGAAAATGGTTTAGCCTTAAACCATTTATACAACATCGGAGAAATAACGCAAAACACAAAGTGAAATGCCGCAATGCGGCGCAAATCATGCGTGCAGCGGCAGCAATACGGGTCGAAAATCAGCGGATCAGCAACTCATCCGGGCGCATGTAGCCCAGAACATCGCGGGCGCGCTCGTCCAGCAGATCGACATCCAGATAGTCATCCGACAGGCGGTGCGTCAGGTTCGAAACCTCGGCCAACTGCGCCTCAAGCTGGGCCTTCTCAACCGTCAGCTCTTCCAGCTTGGCCTTGATCTGCACCTGCCGGAACACACCATAATCGCCCTGCACGGCGGCAAAGGTGAAATAGCCGCCCAGCGTGAACGCCGCGACCATATACAATACGCCACCAAGCGCGGGGGCCGTCTGGGAATGTGTCATCTGCCGCCTCATTGCCCTCCCCTCATTAGCCGGGGGTTGTGCATGGTCACCTTGGCAGATTCGTTCGGCTTTGGGAATCCTGTCCGGCGTGCGCAGGGTAAATTCTTCAGTCTTTGATCGGAAAATCGCCGTCGATCTGCACATCAGTGTCAAACGTCAGCATCACATCCTGACATTTCTTGAACATCCAATCGACCGGGCACAGCCGAGCCGCAACATGGCCGGTCATCCGGCGCGAATAGCTGTCTTCGGCCTTTGGCCCGATGCTGTCCAGCACCACCTCCACCATCCTGCCGTCAGACACCAACCT
>CALRKX020000183.1:0-5410 GCA_943368305.1 Erythrobacter sanguineus | reverse complement strand
CGTCCGTGGTGGCCGATCGCCAGACCGCCGCCGTGCCATACCACGGGGCAGCATGGGCGGCGGCATAAGGCTGCCACTCCGGAAAATCCTCCGAGAGCTGCGGCAGGTTCATCAATGCCACGAGGGGCGGGCCGTAGACGGCTTTCGCCCCCGAGGTCGCACCCCGATCAGCCCCCGGCGCCAGATCGTAAATCGCCCGATCCGATCGGCGGGCTTCCACTCGCCGCCCAGCGCCGTCCGTGATCGAGGTCAGGGCGAATTCGATCAGGCGGTTGTCGTGATCGAGGAGGATCACATCGGCCGGATCGAACGCCAGGCGCGACGGCGGCAAGGTGAAACTCGCCTTCTCGCGGCCGATCCAGGCTTCGAAGAGGGCCCGCCTCACGCCGCGTTCGGCGGCGCCACTGGTTGAGGCAATGGGCAGTTGCTCGGCCGAAATTCGCGCCGTGTCGACGGTGATCCGCCGCGCCTCGACCGTGATGCCCGCGAATTCTTCGTCGCGCGCCATGAGCCGCCATTTGAGGGCTAGGGGCAGTTCGGTCTCTTGGGCGCGGGTCAGTTCCAGATCCTCGGCCTCGCGGCTGGCCGCCACCAGCGTGTCGAGGGTGATGGTGGCGACGGGGCGCTGCCCCCGCATCCGAAACCTGATTTTGCCCTCGACCTCGAAGGCGTCGAAGCCGAAGAGGCGGGCGAGGGTCTCGATGGAAGCGCGGGGGCTTTCGATCGCGTTGACGGCGAAACCCGGCACCGACCCTGCCAGATCAGTCACGTCCAGATCGTCAGGGGCCAGCCCGGCACGAGCGCAGAGTTCGGCGACGAGTTCCGCTAGGCCCGTGGCCCCGGCCCGACCCGTCAGCCAATGCCCCAGCCGCCAGTTCTCGGCATCGGACCAGACATCGCTGCGGGCAGGAAAGGCCGGGAAGGGGCGGGCGTCCCATGTCCAAAGCGCGATCTCGGCCGTCTCGATCATGCGGCCGGAATAGAGCGAGGCGGCCGGGTTGTTGGCCGGGTTTGCCCAATAGCCGATCAAGGCTTCGGCATAGCGGCGCTGGATGAACTCGTCGGGCCAGCCGCGCGAAAAATGCGGCAGCAGGGACTCTGACGACTTCGGGTCGACAAACACATTCGGCTGGTTGGTGCCGCGATCGACGCAAGGCGCGCCCGCCTCGGTGAAGCGGATTGGCTTAGACCCCGGCACCCAAGCCGTTGGCCCGCCACTTTCGACGCCGCCTGGGCGGTTGACGTGTGGCTGGCTCCACCAGTTCCGCAGGTCCTTCGGGCGGAACACCCAGGGCTTTCCGGCGCCATCGGTGATCGGGGCGCGGATTTGTGCGAGGCGATCGGCCGAAGAGGCATAGAACCAGTCGAAGCCTTCGCCGCCCTCGATATTGGCTTGCAGGTAGGCCGTCTGCTGCGGCCCCTGCCATCCGGCCAGGGCGTCAAGGTGGTCGTCACCGTCCCTCCAGTCCGAGAGGGGCAGGTAGTTGTCGATGGCCACGAAATCGACATTCGCGGATGCCCAGAGCGGATCGAGGTGGAAAAACACGTCGCCCGTGCCGTCTGTGGGCTGATGGCCAAAGTATTCCGACCAGTCAGCGGCATAGCTGACCTTGGTGGCAGGCCCGAGGACCGCGCTGACATCTGCGGCCAGTTGCACGAAGGCGGTGACGGCGGGATAGGTGGAAGCGCCCGAGCGGATTTGCGTGAGGCCGCGCATTTCGGTGCCGATCAGGAAAGCGTCCACGCCCCCGGCTGCGGCGCAGAGATGGGCATAATGCAGGATCATCCGACGCAGGCCCCAATCGCTGGGGCTGCCGGTGAAGCTAACTGTCGTGCCCGAGACCGCGAACTGCGCGGGTGCGGCCGACCCGAAGAAGGCTGCAACCTGTGTCCCCGCCGCGGCCGTCTTGTCGACCGTGCCCGCAAAGCCCGCGGCCGGGGAACAGGTGATCCGGCCGCGCCAGGGATAGACCGGCTGTCCGGGCGTGCTGCCGTTCGGCGAATAGGGGTTCGGCAGCGTGTTCGCCGCGGGGATGTCCATCAGGATGAAAGGGTAGAAAGTCACGCGCTTGCCGCGGGCCCTCAGTTCTTGGATGGCCTGCACCACGGCCGCATCAGTGGGCGTGCCGCCATAGGCCGGGCCGCCATCGACAGTGGAAACGACATGCCCCCCCGTGCGGGTCACGCCGTTGACCCGCCAGACCATAGGCGTGGTGGTCTTGGTGATGGATTCGACGCCCGGCTTGATCTGGCAGGACCCGGCGCGCAGGTCCGTGCCGAACCATGACACGACGAGGGAAACGGCCTCACATTCGGGCAGCGCTGCGTCCATCCGGTTCAGCGAGGCCACCAGATCGGGTAGGCCTTCGACGCTGTTCTCATTCTCAGGCACCGCCGTGCCATTGCCGCCGCCGCTGTTCCAAAGGCCGGGAGCGGCCGTGGTGCGGGTGACGGTCTGGGTCGCATAGACGAACTCGCCCGCCGACGGGATCAGGTTTACCGCGTGGACAAGGCGTTCCATCGCTCCGTGATCGGGCGAGGGCCGGATTACCTCGAAAGACAGTTGCGGTAGACGGTTCCCGAAGGTCTCCAGCGCCAGATCCTCGAAGACGACATAGGCCACGCCCCGATAGGCCGGGGCCTGCCCAGCGCCTTCCTTGGCCTCGATGAAAGGGTCCGGCATCTGGCTTTCCGTGCCCAAGTGCACCCGGATCACGGCGCCCGGAACATCGAAAGGTTTGCCATCGGCCCAGATGCGGCAGACCCCGCCGATCGGGCCCTCGCAAAGCGCCACAGCAAAGGAGGCGTAGTAGCGATAGCCTTCGGTCACGACCTTGGGCCCGCCGCCTTTGCCGCCACCTTGAGTCTGGCGAAATTGCTCCTCGCGAAAATCCGTCGCCCAGATGATATTCCCGCCAAGCCGCATCGTGCCGTAAAGCCGCGGGATCACGGCGCCTTCAGTGGCCGAGGTGAGGCGAAGATCGTCAAGCTTGGCGCCTTCGATGCGCTGGTCCGGCGCAAGCGAGCCGATGATCAGGCTGTCGATGACGGAGCCCGCGAAAGAGCCGATGGCGCCGCCGATGGTGGCGGCGCTGAAGCCGAGAAAGGCGCCACCGAAGGCGCTGCCGATTGCGGAACCGGCGGCGGCGAGGAGCATAGTTGCCATAGGGATCAGCCTGGAAAGAGGAAGGCGGCCACGGCGCGACGGCGCCAGGGCAGGGTGAAGGGTTCGCGCGTGACGCCGGTGGTCTCGCGGGCGTGGATGAGGGCGGGCCCCGGCACGAGGATGCCGCAGTGCTTGGCCGGGCCGCTTGCGACCATGCGCAACAGGATCAGCGCCCCGGGTTTGGCCGCGCCCACCGGGATCTCGATCAGGAAGGCGCGAGCCGCCTCCCACATCACCTCGCGCCCGCCGCACTCACCCCAATCGCGGGTATAGGGCGGCGGGGCGATCGGTTCGGCCCCGTGCAGATCGCGCCAGATGCCGCGGGCAAGGCCGAGGCAATCGGTGCCAAGGCCGCGGGCGGAGGCCTGATGCAGGTAGGGCGTGCCGAGCCAGCTTTCCGCGATCGCCACCACCCGGGCGGGATCGGCCAGGGTGCGGGTCTCAGCCATCGGCAAGCGGGCGCAGGGGCGCGCCGGAGTTGGCGTCGGTCTCATTCGGGTAGCGGGTGACCAGATCGTCGCCGGGGATCGAGGGGAAGCCGCGGAAGTTGATCGCATTGCCGAACCGATCGCGGCAGGTGGAGTGGCGCTTGTCGCAGCCTGCAGTGATGGCGAAGGCATCTCCCGGTGAGATCGGGCGCACCGGCGCTTCCATCAGGGTGATTGTAGCGATCCCGCTGGCAAGCGTATGACCCGCCACTTCTGCCCGCCGCCCGGCATTGGCGCCGGAGGTCCATTCCACCACCCCGAAATCGAACCAGCCCGAGGCAAAGGCGCCGAGACCGGTTGCCACGGTAAACCGCCGGTCTCCGATCGTGGCCGTGACCGACCCTGTGCCACGATAAGCAGGGCCGGTCAGGTTTACCCCGCAGCGCGCATCGCCCAGCGTCGCGTCGCAGAAATACTGGAACGTCCGGCCGACCGGCTGGTTCAAGAGATGCGCCAGCGCCCGAACCTCGGCCGTGAAGGCATGACGCCCCCGCCTGATCTCGCCGATGCTGCCGCGGCGCATCAGCACGCGCTGGCTGACTGCTTGCCAGTTCACCAGCCAAACTTCGACCGCAGCATTGTCCCAAAGCCCGTCGGCGATGTCGGTCTCGGTGATGCGGTCAGAGCGCAGCGCGCCCTGGACGTCTTGGGCATCAACTGACAGATCGCCCAGGCTTCTGATCTCGCTGGCGGCAAAGCCGGTCTCGGGTTCGAAACTGGTGCCCGCAAAATTGAGAGTGCGATCATGATCGGTAAAGCCGAACACCGCGCCATCGCGCCTTTGCAGCCGCCAGCACCAAGCGAGGGTGGTGGTGCCTTCATCCAGATGCGCCTGGAAGCCCGCGGGCAGGGTCTTCATGGGGTGCGGTCCTGTTGTTCAAGGCGGCCGACGGCGGCGCCGATGCGGGCGATGTTCTCGTCGAGGCGGATCATCCGCTCTTCGATCACGGCGATCGCGCGCAGCGCCTCGGCGACATCGCGGATTTGCTCGGGACGGATCATGGCCAGATCGTCGAGCTGCCGTTCGAGCATGGCGACGCGGGTGTTGATAATCCCGGCCCACCAGATCGCGGCCCCGCCTTGGGCGGAAAGGGCCAGTGCGAGACTGACGTAGGCGACATAGCCCATGGTGTTGCGGTCTTTGGGTGGGGTCATCGGCGCACCTCGATCAGGGGAATGGAGGGAATGGAGCCGGTGCGTTCGATGTCGAGCGTGACGGGCAATTCGTCGGTGTCGAAGCGCACCGGCACGTCAAATTCGAACCCAGCGCGGATCACCGCGCCGGTGGTGGGGGCCACGGTGAAGGTGATGATCCCGGTCGTCGTGTTGACCGACCAGCCCGAACCCTGCGCGACCCCGTTTACCGAAATCGTCACCGTGCCAGCGACTGGCTTGATAATTGCCCGCGCCCAGGATTGTGCGCCGGAGGCATAGGTCTTGGTCAGGGCAAAGGCGGTGATCGATCCGTTGCCGGTGCCGATGATCTGGTCGGTGGGCCCGGGCGCCGCCGAAGGCAGGCAGGATTTGTAGTCCGACCAATCCTTGAACCGAAACGCGTGCAGGCGGCCATTGCGGGCCTCGAAGAAGGCGACAACGGCCGCCAGATCGTCGGCCCGGCGCACGCCATAGGAGACGTCGTAGCGGCGACGCGAGTTGGCCCAGGAGGCGTTGCGTTCCTCGTCGCCCGAGGCCAGTTCGACAATCCGGGTGCGGCGTTCAGGCCCGCCCTTCGCGCCCCGGCTGATCCCATCGGGAA
>CALRKX020000182.1:0-5468 GCA_943368305.1 Erythrobacter sanguineus | reverse complement strand
GAAAACCGTTCGGCCACCGCCTGCTGGCCAGCCCCCAGCGAGGACAGGCCAAAGAACGGATAGTGCGTCAGCAGCGGATGGGCCGAGGAACTGCGGTTGATGCAGACCAGCACCATGGGCGGTTCGGCCGACAATGACACGGCAGAGGTGACCACAAGTCCGGTCGCATCTGCGCCCTGTCCCACCGTCAGAATGCTGCAATTCCCGACGATGGCCCGCATGGCGTGGCGGAAAGTGTCGGGTGTCAGGTCCTTCATGCTGTCTCCATCGGGTCGCATCGCCCTGCAGATAGGGCAAACGGGCGCAATCGTCACCACCCCCATGCGGGAAAATCGTGGCGATGGTGGACCGAATTGGCGGCAACCGCTATCAGATAGGCAAACCCGGAGGACCAATGCCCTTGCCAACCGATCTGATCGAGCTGTTTCAATCGCAACTGACCGAGCCGTTTCGCATCGGCCTGTTGATCGCCCTTTTCATCACCATGCTGCGCACCCGCGCCAACACCGGAATCTGGACGCCGCTGGCCATAGGGGCGGTGTTCGTGGCCGTGGTCATCCCTGTCACGCGGGTATCGGGTGCAGCCAAGGCCGCGATGCCGACCGAAATTGGCGTCGGCCTTCTGGCCAACATCGTCTTGCTGGCGATTGTGTTGGGGGTCTGGACCCTGTGGCAGCGCCTGCGCCGCTGAAACTGAAACGGGCCGGGGTGTTGCCACCCCGGCCCGATCCTGTGCGCGTCTTCGGCCTTATTCGGCGAAGATGTTCTTCTTGTGGGTGTCGCCCGGCACAAAGATCGTGCCGATGACAACGGTCATCACCGCGATGACGATGGCATACCACAGACCGGAATAGATGTTGCCGGTCTGGGCAGAGATCGCCAGCGCAGTCGCGGGCAGCAGGCCGCCGAACCAGCCGTTGCCGATGTGGTAGGGCAGCGACATGCCGGAATAACGGATGCGGGTCGGGAACAGTTCAACCAGCATGGCCGCAATCGGGCCGTAGACCATCGTCACCAGGATGATCAGATAGGTGAGGATCGCGATGATCGTCAGCTTCTGGCCGCTGAAGATGTCAAGGAAGTTTGCGGCCTTGGCGATGCCTTCGGCCTTGTCCACCGCAACCGGATAGCCCGCAGCGGCCAGCGCGTCGGCCAGGCTCTTTTCAAAGCCGGTCTTCACGCCATTCGCGCTGTCAAGTGCAGCTTGCGCCGCGTCGGTGGCAGCCTGATCGGTGCCAGCCTTGGCGGTTTCCAGCGCGGCCTTGGCTTCGGCAATCGCCTTGGCATTGGCGCCCGCGTCATAGGACGACACGACCGTCTCGCCGACCTTCACGCTGGCGATGGTGCCAGCAGGGGCAGCCACCGTTTCAGAGTTCGCCGAGGCCTTGTTCAGCGCGGCCTTCAGCACGTCACAGCTGTGCGTGAATTTCGCGGTGCCGACCGGGTTGAACTGGAACGAGCAGTCGGCAGGATCGGCAGACACGGTGATCTGGGTTTGCTGTGCCGCATAGAGAGCCGGGTTCGCGGTTTTGGTCAGCAGGTGGAAGATCGGGAAGTAGGTGATCGCCGCAATCAGGCAACCGGCCAGAATGATCGGCTTGCGGCCGATGCGGTCCGACAGGCGACCGAAGAAGATGAAGCCATAGGTGCCCAGGATCAGCGACCACGCCACGAAGACGTTGGCCGAAAAGCTGTCAACCTTGACGACAGACTGCAGGAAGAACAGGGCGTAGAACTGGCCCGAGTACCAGACGACGGCTTGACCCGCAGTCAGACCCAGCAGGGCGATGACGGCGAATTTGGCGTTTTTCCACTGACCAAAGGCTTCGCGCAGCGGTGCTTTCGAGGCAGCACCCTCTTCCTTCATCTTCTTGAAGGCGGGGGATTCGTTCATCGTCACGCGGATATAAAGCGAGATCAGCAGCAGGAAGATCGACCCCAGGAACGGGATGCGCCAGCCCCAGGCTTTCCACGGCTCCAGCATCAGTTGTTCGCCGGTCTTGGCATCCAGCAGCGCCGCACCGTCCAGGCCGAATTGCGGCACGGTCGGGTAATGGCCGTTGATATAGCCCTGGCACAGCAGGATGATCACCAGCGACAGCAGCAGACCCAGGGTCGCCGTGGTCTGGATGAACGAGGTGAAATAGCCGCGCTGGTTTTGCGGCGCGTGTTCGGCCACATAGGTTGCCGCACCACCATATTCGCCGCCAAGGGCAAGGCCCTGCAACATGCGCAGGCCGATCAGGATGAACGGCGCCGCGATGCCCCAGCTTTGATAGCCGGGCAAGAGACCCACGAGGAAGGTGGACAGACCCATGATCAGGATTGTGGCAAGGAAGGTATACTTCCGGCCGATCAGGTCACCCAGGCTGCCGAAGACCAGCGCGCCGAACGGGCGCACCAGAAAGCCGGCCGCAAAGGCCAGCAGCGCAAAGATATTGCGGGTGGCTTCGGGGAAGGGCGTGAAGAACTGTGCCCCGATGATCGCGGCCAGCGAGCCGTAAAGATAGAAGTCGTACCATTCGAAAACGGTGCCGGCAGAGGAGGCGATAATGACCTTCCTCTCTTCCGCCGTCATGGGACGCGAGCGGGTGCTGGCGTCGGGTGCAGTATATGCCATGTGGCCTCCTCCATGTTTCCGGCTTGTCGCCGTGACTGTCACAGATCAGCATCTGTGCGGGCAAGCCGCCGCTGTTCCCGGCCACAAGGACGGGTTCGGCAACGCGCCGTTCTGGCTGATCTTTCTCCCTTTTAACCGCGCCCGGCCCTCCTGCCGGACGCAGCCGTCCCTCAGGCTGATACGCCCATCACGATGCGCCCAAGCGTGCTGCGGACCGCGCCGATGTCTGCCATCGCATCGATCCGTTCCAACACGCCCTTGCCCTCGTAATAGGCGATCAGGGGTGCCGTCTGGGCGTGATAGGCTTTCAGCCTTTCGCGCACCGTCTCGGCATTGTCGTCGGCCCGGCGCTTGAAATCCGAGCCGCCGCATTTGTCGCAAGTGCCTGCATGGGCAGGCTGCTTGAACTGGTCATGATAGCCTTCGCCACAGGTGCCGCAGGTATAGCGGCCTGAAACCCGGCCCACCATTGCCTCGTCATCAACCTCAAGGCTGATGGCCGCCGTCACCTTCTGTCCCTTGGCGGCCAGCAAGCCATCCAGCGCTGCGGCCTGTCCGGCGGTGCGGGGAAAGCCGTCCAGGATGATGCCCCTGGCGGTATCGGGCTGGGCCATCCGGTCTTGCAGGATTGCCAGCACGATGTCATCCGACACCAGACCGCCCGCCGTCATCACGGCCTTGGCCTGCTTGCCCGCCTCGGTGCCCTGCGCCACCGCCGCGCGCAGCATGTCGCCGGTCGAAAGCTGGATCAGACCGAAGTCTTCCTCCAGCATCCGGGCCTGCGTGCCTTTTCCGGCACCGGGCGGGCCAAGCAGGATCAGGACGGTCGCTTGTTCGGCCATGCCCCTCAGCCTTTGTTCATGCGGTTGGCGATCAGGTCTTCGACCACCGAGGGGTCGGCCAGCGTCGAGGTGTCGCCCAGGGCGCCAAAGTCGTTCTCGGCAATCTTGCGCAGGATGCGGCGCATGATCTTGCCAGAGCGGGTCTTGGGCAGGCCGGGAGCCCACTGGATCAGATCTGGCTTGGCGATGGGGCCGATTTCGGTGCGAACCCAGGCTTCCAACTCTTTGCGCAGGGCATCGGTCGGCTCTTCGCCTTTCATCAGGGTGACATAGGCATAGATGCCCTGGCCCTTGATGTCATGCGGATAGCCCACCACCGCGCTTTCGGCGACCTTGGGATGCGCCACCAGCGCGGATTCCACCTCGGCCGTGCCCATCCGGTGGCCCGAGACGTTGATCACGTCATCCACGCGGCCCGTGATCCAGTAATAGCCGTCCACGTCGCGGCGGCAGCCGTCGCCCGTGAAGTAATAGCCTTTGTATTGCTGGAAATAGGTCTCCTGGAACCTTTCATGGTCGCCCCAGACGGTGCGCATCTGTCCCGGCCAGCTATCGGCGATGCACAGCACGCCTTCGGTTTCGGTTTCCTCCATCACGGCGGCAGACGCGGCATCCAGCACGACCGGCTTCACGCCGAAGAAGGGCTTGGTGGCCGAACCCGGCTTGGTCGGGATCGCGCCGGGCAGGGGGGTCAGCATGTGGCCGCCGGTTTCGGTCTGCCAGAAGGTATCGACGATCGGGCATTTCCCTTTGCCGACATGGGCGTTGTACCAGTTCCACGCCTCGGGGTTGATCGGCTCGCCCACGGAACCCAGCAGTTTCAGGCTGGAAAGGTCGTGCTTTTCCACCCATTCCGGCCCCAGCCCCATCAGGCTGCGGATCGCGGTTGGGGCGGTGTAGAACTGCGTCACCTTGTGCTTGGCGATCACTTCCCAGAACCGTCCGGCATCGGGGAAGGTGGGCACGCCTTCGAACATGATCGTGGTGGCACCATTGGCCAGCGGGCCATAGACGATATAGCTGTGGCCGGTGACCCAGCCCACGTCGGCGGTGCACCAGAACACATCGCCATCATGGTAATCAAAGGTGATCTGATGGGTCATCGCGGCGTAAACCAGATAGCCGCCAGAGGTATGCACAACCCCCTTCGGCTTGCCGGTCGACCCCGAGGTGTACAGGATGAACAGCGGGTCTTCGGCCCCCACTTCGGTATAGGCGCAATAGGGCTTGGCATCGGCCATCGCCGCCGTCAGGTCGATGTCGCGGCCATCGACCCAGGTGGTCTGGTCGCCGGTGTGTTTGACGACAAGGCATTTCACCTTGTCACTGCAATGCAGCAGCGCCGCATCGGTATTGGCCTTGAGCGCGGTCTTCTTGCCGCCGCGCGGGGCGAAATCGGCGGTGATGACAACCTTGGCTTCGGAATCGTTGACCCGGTTGGCCAAGGCATCGGGGGAAAAGCCGCCGAACACAATGGAATGGATCGCGCCAATCCGGGCACAGGCCAGCATGGCATAGGCCGCCTCTGGGATCATCGGCAGATACAGCACGACCCGGTCGCCCTTTTGCACGCCCTGCGCCTTGAGCACATTGGCCATGCGGCAGGTCTGCTCCAGCAACTCGCGATAGGTGATGTGGCGGGCCGGGGTCTTGGGATCATCGGGTTCCCAGATGATCGCGGTCTGGTCGGCGCGGGTGATCATGTGGCGGTCGATGCAGTTGGCGCTGACGTTCAGCGTGCCATCCTCGAACCATTTGATGTCAACTTCACCAAAGTTGAAGTTGGTGTTCTTGACCTTGGTATAGGGCTTGATCCAGTCCAGCCGCTGGCCTTCGCGGCCCCAGAAGGCATCGGGCGTCTCGACCGAGTCCTTGTACATCACCGCATAGCGCGCGCCATCGACATGGGCGTTTTCGGCAAATTCTGGTGACGGCGGGTAAACGCCGAAAACGGAACCGTCTGACATGCAATCCTCCCCTGAATTCTTCGGCCCCCGCTCCCCCGG
>CALRKX020000181.1:0-5479 GCA_943368305.1 Erythrobacter sanguineus | reverse complement strand
GAGGCCGGGTCGTTCCACAGCACCCGCTCCAGCCGTTTCGCCGCCTCCGGTGTGCCATCTGCCACGATCACCACGCCCGAATGCTGGCTGAAGCCCATGCCAACGCCGCCGCCATGGTGCAGGGAAACCCAGGTGGCGCCGCTGGCGGTGTTCATCAGCGCGTTCAGCAGTGGCCAGTCGGATACCGCATCGGATCCGTCCTTCATCGCCTCGGTTTCTCGGTTGGGTGAGGCGACAGAGCCGCTGTCGAGGTGGTCACGGCCGATGACGATGGGGGCTTTCAACTCGCCTGATGCCACCATCTGGTTGAACATCAGCCCGGCGCGGTGGCGGTCGCCCAGCCCGATCCAGCAGATGCGGGCGGGCAGGCCCTGGAACGCGATACGTTCGGCCGCCATGTCAAGCCAGCGGTGCAGGTGCTGGTTTTCCGGGAAGAGTTTCTTCATCGCGGCATCGGTCTTGCGGATGTCTTCCGGGTCGCCCGACAGCGCGCACCAGCGGAAGGGGCCGATGCCCTTGCAGAACAGGGGGCGAATGTAGGCGGGCACGAAACCGGGGAAGGCGAAGGCGTTTTCCAGCCCTTCGTCCTGTGCCACCTGCCGGATGTTGTTGCCATAATCCAGTGTGGGCACGTCCGCGTTCCAGAAATCGACCATCGCAGCGACATGGGTCTTCATGCTGGCGCGGGCGGCCTGTTCTACCGCTGCCGGGTCGGTTTCCTGCCTGGCACGCCATTCGCCCACCGTCCAGCCCGCCGGGCAATAGCCGTGCAGCGGGTCATGGGCCGAGGTCTGGTCGGTCACGATGTTGGGGCGCATGCCGCCTGCCTTCATCCGGGCGTAGATTTCTGGGAAGACCTCGGCGGCATTGCCCAGAAGGCCCACCGACTTGGCCTCGCCCTTTGCGGTCCAGTCGGCGATCATGGCAAGGGCTTCATCCAGAGTCTTCGCTTTGGCATCCAGGTATCTGGTACGAATGCGAAAATCGATCCGCGTCTCATCCACTTCGACCGCCAGACAGCAGGCGCCGGCGAAGACGGCGGCCAGGGGCTGCGCGCCGCCCATGCCGCCCAGACCGCCGGTGAGAATCCATTTCCCCGTCAGGTTGCCGTCGTAATGCTGGCGCCCCGCCTCGGCGAAGGTTTCATAGGTGCCCTGCACAATGCCCTGGGTGCCGATGTAAATCCAGGAGCCGGCGGTCATCTGGCCATACATCATCAGACCCTTGCGGTCCAATTCGTTGAAATGCGCCCATGTGGCCCAATGCGGCACGAGGTTGGAGTTGGCGATCAGCACGCGCGGTGCATCGGCATGGGTGCGGATGACGGCAATCGGCTTGCCGGACTGCACGATCAGGGTTTCTTCCGGGCCAAGGTCTTTCAGGCTGGCAACGATACGGTCGAAATCGGCCCAAGTGCGGGCGGCGCGGCCGATGCCGCCGTAAACCACCAGCTCATGAGGGTTTTCGGCAACATCGGGATGCAGATTGTTCATCAGCATTCGCATCGCGGCCTCGGCTCCCCAGGTCTTGGCGGTTTTCTCGGGGCCGGTCGGCGGATAGATGTCACGGGTGTTGTGGCGCGGGTTGGTCATGGCGGGCCTCACAGGGTGGGGAAGGGCAGAGAGGTGGATTGTACGATTGTACCGCCTGCAATCAATGCGGCAGCGGCGGCCAGATCGGGGGCAAGATAACGGTCATCGCCAAGGGTGGCGACGTGGGTGCGCAGGGCGGTAACGGCCGCTTGCAGCGGAGCGGATGTGGGCAGGGGCGCACGGAAATCAATGCCTTGCGCGGCGCAAATCGCCTCGACCCCCAGAATGTGGTTCAGGTTTTCAACCATGCGTCCCAAGCGCCGCGCACCATGGGCGGCCATCGAGACGTGATCTTCCTGATTGGCGCTGGTCGGGGTGCTGTCGATCACGGTGGGATGGGCGAGGTGTTTGTTCTCGCTCATCAAGGCCGCTGTCGTCACTTCGGCGATCATCAGGCCAGAGTTCAGGCCGGGACGCGGCGTCAGGAAGGCGGGCAGGTCGAACGAGAGCGTCGGATCGACCATCAGCGCCACGCGGCGTTGCGCGATCGCACCGATCTCGCTGATCGCCATGGCGATCATGTCGGCGGCAAAGCCCACCGGCTCGGCATGGAAATTGCCGCCCGAGACGATGCGGCCATCCGACAGCACAAGGGGATTGTCGGTGGCGGCATTCGCCTCCACCTCCAGCGTGCGGGCGGCCATGCGAAGAACATCCATCGCGGCCCCCGTCACCTGCGGCTGGCAGCGGATGCAATAGGGGTCTTGCACGCGGGTATCGCCGATCCGGTGGCTTTCGCGGATGACGGAACCGTCCAGCAGCGCGCGCAGGGTGGCCGCCGCCTCGATCTGGCCGGGCTGGCCGCGCAGGGCGTGGATTTCGGGCTCCAAAGGGGCGGTGGACCCCATGATGGCATCGGTGGACAGCGCAGAGGTGACCAACGCACCCTGTGCGGCACGCCATGCGCCAAACAGCCCTGCCAGCGCATAGGCGGTAGAAAACTGGGTGCCGTTGATCAGGGCCAGCCCTTCCTTGGGGCCAAGCTGAATAGGGGAAAGACCGGCATCTTCAAGCGCCTGCCTCCCGGATTTGATGTGACCTGCGAACTCTGCCTCGCCATGACCCAGCATCACGGCGGTCATATGCGCCAAGGGGGCAAGGTCGCCCGAAGCGCCGACCGAGCCTTGCGCCGGGATCACCGGGGTCACACCGCGCGCCAGCATTTGTTGCAGCAGATCGACCACCAGCCAGCGGACCCCCGATGCGCCCCGACCCAGCGACAGCAGTTTCAGCGCCATCATCAGCCGCGCGGTGGCGCGGGGCATCGGGTCTCCTACGCCACAAGAATGCGACAGGATCAGGTTTTCTTGCAGCTTTGCAGTATCTTGCGGCGCGATCTTTAGGCTGGCGAGTTTGCCGAACCCGGTGTTCACGCCGTAAACCGGCGCATCCCCGGCGGCGGCGGCGGCGATGCAGGCGGCGGCGGCGTCAATGCCGGCGCGGGCCGAGGCATGCAGCGCCACGGGAAGTTCCTGCCGCCAAATGCGCTCCAATTGGGCCAGGGTGGTCTGGCCGGGGATCAGGGTTTCGGGAATCAGGGTTTCAGGCGTCAATTTGGCCTCCGAACATGCGGGCAAGAAGGGGCGTCGCCCCGATGGTATAGGAAAGCTGGGCGGGGTGGGTGGCATCCCACAGGCACAGGTCGGCCAATTGGCCGGGGGCAATGGTGCCCCGGTCGGTCAGACCAAGGGCGCGTGCGGCATGGGTGGTGGTGCCCAGCAATGCCTCCTCTGGGGTCATGCGGAACAGGGTGCAGGCCATGTTCATGGTCAAGGGCAGCGCGGCGACGGGGGCGGTGCCGGGGTTGAAATCGGTCGCCACCGCCATGGGAATGCCCGCGTCGCGCAACGCCTGAATGGGGGGCTTCTGGGTTTCCCGCAGGGTGTAGAACGCCCCCGGCAGGATGACCGCAACGGTGCCAGAGGCGGCCATGGCGGCAATGCCATCGGTGCCGAGATATTCGATGTGGTCGGCCGAAAGCGCGCCGAACCGCGCGGCCAGAACCGTGCCTTTCTGGTCCGACAGTTGCTCGGCATGCAGCTTGACCGGAATGCCAAGGACGCGGGCCTCGGTGAACAGGCGTTCCACCTGATCGGGCGAAAAGGCGATGCCTTCGCAAAAGGCATCGACTGCATCAACCAACCCTTCGGCATGGGCGGCACGCAGCGACGGGATTGCCACTTGTTCGATGTAATCCATTGCGCGGCCTGTGTATTCCGGCGGAACGGCATGGGCGGCAAGGTGGGTGGTTTGCACCCGCAAGGGGCGGTGTCGGGCGATCTGCCGCGCCACGCGCAGCATTTTCAGTTCATCCTCAAGGGTCAGGCCATAGCCGGATTTGACCTCGATCGTCGTCGCCCCGGATGCCATCATCAGGTCAGCGCGGGCCAGCGTCTGTTCCAGCAACGCCTCGGCAGTGGCTGCGCGGGTGGCGCGGACGGTCGAGAGGATTCCCCCTCCGGCGCGGGCGACCTCTTCGTAACTCGCCCCGTTCAGGCGCATTTCGAATTCCGCAGCCCGGTTGCCGCCAAAGACGATGTGGCTGTGGCAGTCGATCAGGCCGGGGGTCAGCAGGTGACCGCCACAGTCGTGACGGGGCAGGTTGGCATAGGCCTCGGGCGTTTCGGACATGTGTCCAACCCAGAGGATCCGGTCACCTTCTACCGCGACCGCGCCGCCTTCGATCAGGCCGTAACCGCCGGTCATGGTGGCCACTGTGGCATTGGTCAGAAGAATCGCCATTCCGCTTGCCTTATGTCTGAGGTTAGGGCTAATATGTCTGCACATAATAGCCAATGTCAAGTCGAGGCTGCCATGACTGTGATCTACGCCAAAACCGCTTTGCTGCCCGAGGGCTGGGCAAGGGATGTTATGGTGGTGGTGGAGGCGGGGCGGATTACCTCGGTTGAAACCGGGGTGACGGGGGCGGGGGTGGACTGCCTGCTGCCCGCGATGGTCAACCTGCATTCCCACGCCTTTCAGCGCGCGATGGCGGGGCTGACCGAACGGCGCGGGCCGGGGCAGGACAGTTTCTGGACATGGCGCGACCTGATGTATCGCTTCCTTGGCCGCCTGACGCCGGATGATGCACAGGCGATTGCCGCCATGGTGATGATGGAAATGGCAGAGGCGGGCTATGCTGCGGTGGCGGAATTTCATTATCTGCACCACGCGCCAACCGGACCCTATGGTGATCTGGCCGAGATGTCGGGGCGCATTGCGGCGGCTTCGGCCGAAGCGGGGCTGGGGCTGACGCTGCTGCCGGTGCTGTATGAGCGCGGCGGCTGCGACGGCCGGGCGCTGAACGAGGGGCAGCGGCGGTTCGGCAACGATCCCGACCGCTATGCCCGGCTTTGGCAAGGGGCGGCGGCGCATGTGAAGCACCTTGGCCCGGATGCCAACATGGGGGCTGCCCCGCATTCGCTGCGCGCGGCAACCCCGCATGGCATGCGGATTGCGGCGGGCCTGTGCCCGACGATGCCGGTGCATATCCATGTCGCCGAGCAGATGGCCGAGGTGGCCGAGGTTCAGGCCGCAACCGGCTTGCGCCCGGTGGAATGGCTGTTGCGGCATGTGGAACTGACCCATCGCTGGTGCCTGATCCATGCCACCCAGATGACGCCCGAGGAAACCACCGGCATGGCGAAATCGGGCGCGGTGGCGGGGCTGTGCCCGATCACCGAAAGCAACCTTGGCGACGGGATTTTCGACGGTATCCGCTATCGCGCGGCGGGTGGGGCATTCGGCGTGGGGTCGGATTCCAACGTGCGGATTTCGCTGTCCGAGGAATTGCGGACGCTGGAATATTCGCAGCGGCTGGCGGGCAAGGGCCGGGCGATGCTGGCCGAAGAGGGGCGTTCGACAGGGCGGGTGCTGTATGAAGAGGC
>CALRKX020000180.1:0-5480 GCA_943368305.1 Erythrobacter sanguineus | reverse complement strand
GGCTTTGCCCCCGGACCCCCAGGATATTTATGAACAGATGATGGGTGTCAGGGCGTTGCAGGGGCCGTCGGGCACCGCGCGCTTGGTTAAGCGGGCTTAAGGATTGGCCCGGTAGGTTGGTTTCATCGAGACAGAAAGCCGAGTGACCGGGCAAGCGAACCGCTTGACCGGGCCGGGCGGGGCTTGCCCTTGAAGGATGGAGAAAAGACGGATGTTCGACTTTCTGAAGCGTGCAGAGGTCAAGGCGCCGGAAGTGAAGGCCTCGGCCACGGGGCGGGTGGTGGCTTGGGGCACATCTGGGCGGGTGGCGTGGAGCCCGCGTGATGCGGTGTCGCTAGCGCGGGCGGGGTTTCAGAGCAACCCGATCGGATTTCGGGTGGTCAAGCTGATTTCGGAAGCGGCGGCGGCCTTACCGCTGGTCTTGCAGGACCATGAGCGGCGTTATGAGCAGCATCCGGTACTGGACCTGATCCGCCGCCCCAATGGTGCGCAGGGGCGGGCCGAACTGTTCGAGGCGGTTTACGGATACCTGCTGCTGTCTGGGAATGCCTATCTGGAGGCCGTCCCCGGTGCTGGGCGCCTGCCGGGGGAGCTGCATGTGCTGCGCCCCGACCGCATGGCGCTGGTGCCGGGGGCGGATGGATGGCCGGTGGCCTATGACTATTCGGTTTCCGGGCGGACGCACCGGTTTGACATGACAGGCGAGGTGCCGCCGATCTGCCATGTGCGGACGTTTCACCCGCAGGATGACCATTACGGCTTTTCGCCCTTGCAGGCGGCGGCGACGGCGATTGACGTGCATTCCAGCGCCTCTGCCTGGTCAAAGGCCTTGTTGGACAATGCGGCGCGGCCTTCTGGCGCGATTGTTTACAAAGGGTTGGACGGGCAGGGGCAGTTGACCCCCGACCAGTACGACCGGTTGGTCGGCGAGATGGAGGCGCATCATCAGGGCGCGCGCAACGCCGGGCGGCCGATGCTGCTGGAGGGCGGGCTGGACTGGAAGCCTATGGGCTTCAGCCCCAGCGACATGGAGTTTCAGCAGACCAAAGAGGCGGCGGCGCGCGAAATTGCCATCGCCTTTGGCGTGCCCCCGATGCTGATGGGCATTCCGGGCGATGCCACTTACGCGAATTATCAAGAGGCGAACCGGGCGTTTTACCGGCTGACCGTGCTGCCCCTTGTGGCGCGGGTGACGGCGGCGGTCAGCCACTGGCTGTCGGTCTTTACAGGCGAGGCCGTGGAGTTGCGGCCCGACCTTGACCAGATTCCGGCGCTGGCGGCAGAGCGTGACCAGCAATGGGCGCGGGTGGGTGCGGCCGATTTCCTGACGCCGGCAGAAAAGCGGATGATCCTGGGTCTGCCGCGTCTTTCGGAGGGGGAATGACCATTCGGCGGCCGGGCGAGGGATCGCGCTTTCTGTACGACAGTTTTGATGCGGCGGCGGCGCGGATCGAGGCGAATGAGCGGGTGGCCGAAGAGCGCTGGTCGGCGCTGGAGTTTCGGTTGGGCCAGATTGATGCGGTGCTGGAGCGGTTGGAAAAGCGCATCTGGGTGGGCGTGTACGGGGTTGCGGCCTTTCTGTTGGCGCAGGGCGCCGAGGCCGTGATTCGAACGGCGATGAGGTGAGAGATGGACTGGAAACAGGGCGGCGCGCCCGAACGCAAGTTTCATCAGCCCGAGGCAGGGCTGCGGGTGGTCGATGGCCAGAAGATCGAGGGTTATGCCAGCCTGTTCGGGGCCCGCGATCAGGGGGGCGATGTGGTGATGCCGGGGGCCTATGCGGCCAGCCTGAAGCGGCTGGCGGCACGGGGGGGGGCGGTGAAAATGCTGTGGCAGCATGACCCGGCGCACCCCATCGGCATTTGGGACGAGGTGCGAGAGGATGCCACGGGCCTGTGGGTCAAGGGGCGTCTGCTGACCGAGGTGGACAAGGGGCGCGAGGCTGCGGCCCTGCTGGCGGCGGGGGCGATTGACGGGCTGTCGATCGGTTATCGGACGGTGCGGGCCGAACGTGACGCCAAGGGCCAGCGGCTGTTGCAGGAACTGGAGCTGTGGGAGGTGTCTTTGGTGACCTTTCCGATGCTGGCCGAAGCAAGGGTGGCGGCGAAGTCCGACCGCATGGAGGCCGACTTCTGGCGCAGCCTTGCGCAAGTGTTCGAAGAGGCACGGCTTAACTGGGCGCTGCCCGGCCGGGCCTGAGTTCAACAGAAAAAGGGGAAGATGATGACCGAGATGACCTCTCGGGCCGGGGAAGACTTGGCCCTTGATCCTGGGGTGGAAACCAAATCTGCCATTTCAGGTTTTCTAAATGCCTTCAGTGGCTTTCAGGACGAAGTGAAGAAATCGCTGCAACATCAGGAAGAGCGACTGACCATGTTGAACACCAAGACCTATGCCCGTACGCCGCTTTCGGCGGCGGCTGACCGCGATGTGCCTCACAAGAAGGCGTTTGGCGCCTATCTGCGGTCGGGCGATGATGATGGCCTGCGGGGGCTGGTGCTGGAGGGCAAGGCCATGTCCACCACCGTTGCCGCCGATGGCGGCTATCTGATCGACCCGCAAACGGCCGATACCATCCGCTCGATGCTGGTTTCGACCTCTTCGCTGCGGGCGGTGGCGAATGTGGTGCAAGTCGAGGCCACATCATTCGATGTGCTGATCGACCGCAGTGAAGTGGGGTCGGGCTGGGCGACCGAAGCGGTGGCGACGACAGAGACCGCAAGTCCCCAGGTGGACCGCATCTCGATCAAGCTGAACGAGCTGTCGGCGATGCCCAAGGCCAGCCAACGCCTGCTGGATGACAGCGCCTTTGACGTGGAAGGCTGGCTGGCCGGCAAGATCGCCACCCGCTTTATCCGCGCCGAAGCCTCGGCGTTCATCAACGGCGACGGGGTGGACAAGCCCAAGGGCATTCTGCTGCCGACCAAGGTGGCGAATGCGTCCTGGACCTGGGGTTCGCTGGGCTACATCCCCTCGGGCGCTGCGGCGGATTTTGCCACGACCAATGCGGTCGATTGCATTGTCAGCCTAGTTTATGCGCTGGGAGCGGATTACCGCGCCAACGCAACCTTTGTGATGAATTCGAAAACCGCGGGCGCTGTGCGCAAGATGAAGGATGCCGATGGCCGTTTCCTGTGGTCAGACGGTCTGGCGGCGGCGGAACCGGCGCGTCTGATGGGGTATCCGGTGCTGATCTGCGAAGACATGCCGGATGTGGCGGCTAACGCCTTTCCGATCGCCTTTGGCGATTTTCGTGCCGGTTACACCGTGGCCGAACGCCCCGACCTGCGCATCCTGCGCGACCCGTTCTCGGCCAAGCCGCATGTGCTGTTTTATGCCAACAAGCGTGTGGGCGGTGATGTGACCGACTTTTCGGCCATCAAACTGCTGAAAATCGCGGTGTCCTAAGACGCCGTGATCGCCCGGCCCGATCACGGGCCGGGCAGTGGGCGCGCGCCGGGAAAACCGCGCCGTCCAGCAGCTCCCCTCCGTCCGAGCGGTGCGGGGTGCGCGTCCATGGCGGAGAAGGAATGCGGATATGATGTTGACCGAAGTGACAGGCGTGGCAAGTGCGGCGCTGCCAGTGCAGGCGCTGAAAGACCATCTGCGGCTGGGGTCCGGCTTTGGCGCGGACGGGCTGCAGGATGGCCTGCTGGAAGGCCATTTGCGCGCCGCAATGGCGGTGATCGAGGGGCGGACGGCGAAGGCAATTCTTGCACGGCAGTACAAGATGGTGCTGCAAGACTGGCGGCAAGCGGATGAGCAGACGCTGCCGGTCGCACCGGTTGGCGCGGTGGCCTCGGTCACGGTGTTTGACGCGGAAGGTATGGCGACGGTGCTGGATGCGGCGCGTTGGCGGCTGGTGGTGGATGTGGCGCGGCCACGGCTTGTGGCGCATGGCGCACTGTTTCCCGCTGTGCCCGATGATGGCCGGGTAGAGATCGTGTTCGACGCTGGCTTTGGGGCTTGGGCGGCGGTGCCGCCCGATCTGGCGCAGGCGGTGCTGATGCTGGCTGCCGAGTACTACGAAAACCGGCATGAGACCGACCGGATCGCCGGTTTGCCCCATGCGGTTCTGGCGCTGATTGAACGCTGGCGCACCGTGCGGGTTCTGGGCGGGGGCGCAAGATGAGCGCGCGCCAGTTGAACCGCGCACTACTGCTTGAGGCACCGCAGGAGACGGGTGACGGTGCGGGGGGGCGGCACAAGTCCTGGACCGTGCTTGGCACGCTGTGGGCCGAGGTGCGGCCCGGTGCGGGAAATCAGGCGGCAGGCGAAGAAGTGGTGATGGCGCGCACCACCTGCCGCATCGTGGTGCGGGGCGCGCCGGTGGGCAGCGACCAGCGGCCAAAACCGGGACAGCGATTTCGTGAGGGCACGCGGCTGTTCAGCATTCTTGCGGTGTTTGAGGCCGATGCCGAGGCGCGGTTCCTGACCTGCTATGCACGCGAGGAGGTGGCGGCATGAGCTATGCGGCGGCGGCGGCCTTGCAGACGGCGGTATACGGGCGGCTTTCGGGCTGGCCCGGACTGGCGGGCGTGGCGGTGGTGGATGCGATGCCAACCGGCACGGCGCCTGAGACATTTGTACTGATCGGCCCCGAAGCAGTGGTTGATCAGTCAGACAAGACCGGCGCGGGGGCCGAGCATCGGTTCGAAGTGGCGGTGATCTCTACCGACACCGGGTTCCTGTCGGCCAAGATGGCGGCGACAGAGGTTTCGCAGGCTTTGGTGGGCGCAGGCCTGACGCTGTCGGCCGGACATCTGGTTGGCATCTGGTTCCAGCGCGCGGTGGCGCGGCGGTTGGACGAGGGCGCGACGCGACGTATCGACCTGACCTTTCGCGCCCGCATCGATTTCTGACATCAGGAGAGTGACATGGCAGTTCAGAACGGCAAGGATTTGCTGATCAAGGTGGACCTGACCGGCGACGGCCAGTTTCAGACGGTGGCAGGCCTGCGCGCGACGCGGCTGAGTTTCAACGCCGAGACGGTGGATGTGACCAGCCTGGAAAGCGTTGGCGGCTGGCGAGAGCTGGCGGCGGGCGCGGGGATGAAATCGGCCGCAATCTCTGGTTCGGGTGTGTTCCGCGATGCCAACACCGATGCGCGGGCACGGCAGATTTTCTTTGATGCCGAGATGCCCGATTTTCAGGTTGTGGTGCCCGATTTCGGTGTGGTCGAGGGGCCATTTCAGATCACCGCGCTGGAATATTCCGGCAGCCACAATGGCGAGGCGACCTATGAGGTCACGCTGGCCTCGGCTGGTGCGCTGACCTTCACGGCGCTTTGACATGGCGAACCCCTGGGCAGGAGAGGTGGCGGTCTGGCTGGATAGCCAGCGCCATGTGGCCAAGCTGACGCTGGGTGCGCTGGCCGAACTGGAAGAGGCGCTGGGGGCGATCAGCCTGATCGACCTGGTCGAACGGTTCGAAGGGCGGCGCTTTTCCACCCGCGATGTGTTGGCGGTGCTGGTGGCGGG
>CALRKX020000179.1:0-5503 GCA_943368305.1 Erythrobacter sanguineus | reverse complement strand
TGCCCCGGCAGAATGCGCAGGGCGGCCTTCACGTCGAACAGCTTGCCTTGCAGGATGTTCTTTTGCACCCATTCGCGGGTTTTCGGCACCAGCCGCACCGGCCACAGCGCCACCAGCTTGTCATGCGCGATCTTGTTCAGGCTAAGATCGAACGAGGCGGTCCAGCCTTGCGCATCGGCGCTGGCCACCCCGCGCGCCAGGAGGCGGCGGTCATCCTCGGCCAGGGCCAGTTGACCCACCTCGACCCGAAAGGGGTTGACCCGCAGCCGCAGGTCCAGCGCGCCCGCGCTGAACTGGGCGGGTTCCTGAAACAGCCCCTCGGGGTCGATCTTGACATCACGAAAGCGGATCTGGGTCAGAAACGTCTCGGGCAAGGTAGCGCCCAGGGGGCCGGGCATCCGCTGCCCCGCCGCATCCAGCAAATAGCTTTGCCCGTCAGCCTGCAACTTAAGTGACGGACCATCCACCGCCAGGTCGTCCATCACCAGCCGCCCCTGGTCGGTATCAAGGTGCAATACAATCCGGGCATCGGTGAACACAACCGGCTGGGCGGCGGGCGTGGGACGCAAGGCACCCGCGCCGATGTTCAGTTCTCCCTCCAGCGCCGACAGGCCGGCCGAGCGCAAGGTGGTGGCAAGGCGCCCCGAGATGGGCGCATCCAGCGCCCCAAGCGGCGCCAGAACCGGCGCAAGCGAGGCCAGATCCGGGGCCGAGATGCCGTCAAACCGTGCCTCCAGCCGGGCTTCGTCCGATTGCTTTTGCGTCACCAGCGTCAGGGTCGCGCGTCCGGCCACGCCATTTGCCCCGCTGGCGGTGACGCCAAGTTCGGCGGCCAGCGCGTCGGGGCGGTTTTCAACCGTCATGCGGCCATCGCCCAGTTCCCACACCCGGCCGGTGCGGTCATCGGTCAGCCGCAGGGTCAGCGCTTCGGCCTCGATGGACTTCAGGCTGGCCGCGGCCGGCTGGGCCATCGCCTTGTCGGCAAGGTCGAACAACTGGGCAAAGCTGGTGATCTGCGGCACCGCGCCACCACCGCCAAAGGCAAAGTCATAATGGCCCTGCGCATCGCGGCGCACGGAAATGCGCGCACCCGACAGCAGCAGGCTTTGCGGCTGCAATCGCCCGCGCAACACCGCCCCCGGGTCCAGAGACATCCGCAATTCCGGCAGCGCCAGCAAGGCCGCCCCATCGGGTTTCAGGATGCGCAGGTCTTCCAGCCGGATGCGGGGCACCCAGTCGTCATCAACCGCAACCTCCATCCCGCCGATGGCAACAGAACTGTCGGGCATCACCGGCCCCACCATGGCATTCAGCCGCGATTCGACCTCTGCCACCGCCCAGACCGGCAGTTTGATCGGGCGCCCGGTCAGGCCATAACCGGCGGCCACAACCAGAAAGGCCAGGAAAACCAGAAAAATCCGCAAGCCAAGGCCCGTGCGGTGGCGCTTGCGCGGGCGGGGCGTTGCCGGGGGCTCCGGGGGGATCCCGCCCTCCTCGCCCTTGTCTTGCGCCGCCGTCATGCCTGCCTGTCCTTGCCTGTGATCCGTCGTTGCGGGCTTGCCTTCATATTTGCCGGAAGGCAACTAGATCGCCAAGGGTGCAACAGCCCGCAGCAAGGAGCCGCCCATGATCACGACCGGAACCCAAGCCCCCGATTTCACCCTGCCCCGCAACGGCGGTGGCACTGTCAGCCTGTCGGCGCTGCGGCCTGGCAAAGTGGTGCTGTATTTTTATCCCAAGGACAACACCCCGGCCTGCACGATGGAGGGACAGGATTTTTCTGCCCGGATCGAACAGTTTGCCTCCCTGGGGGCGACGGTCATCGGCATCTCGAAAGACAGCGTGAAAAAGCACGACAACTTTTGCAAAAAGCATGACCTGCGGGTCATCCTCGCCTCGGACGAACTGGGCACGGTCTGCGAGGATTACGGCGTCTGGGCCGAGAAAAGCATGTATGGCAAGACCTATATGGGGATCGAACGCACGACGCTGCTGATCGACGGAACAGGCCGGGTGGCGCAGGTGTGGAACAAGGTCAAGGTTGCGGACCATGCCGAAGAGGTGCTGGCGGCGCTGCGCGACATGGCGGGCAAGGCATGACCAGCCTTGCCGAAATGGCCGTGCAGGTGCTGAGCTGCGCCGATGGCCGGGAAAAGACCGCCCTGGGGCGCAGACATGCCGCCGCCTGGTTTGCGGCCCGGGCGGCGGGTCAGCCGTTGCCGATTGGCAGCGCCCCGCCCCCATTGCGCCCCGCCCGCCCCGACCGGCCCGAACTGCTGCCCCCGCGTGATGTGCCCCGCCGCCGTCCCGGCAGCCCGCTTGGCCGCATCGCCCTGTTGCACGCGGTTGCCCATATCGAGCTGAACGCAGTTGATCTGCATTGGGACATCATCGCCCGCTTTACCGCCCACCCCATGCCGCTGGGCTTTTACGATGACTGGGTGAAGGCCGCAGATGACGAGGCCAAACATTTCAACCTGATCTGCGATTGTCTGGAGGCGTTGGGCAGCCATTATGGCGCCCTGCCCGCCCATGCCGGCATGTGGCGCGCGGCGGAAGATACGGTTGATGATCTGATGGGCCGCCTTGCCGTGGTGCCGATGGTGCTGGAAGCGCGCGGGCTGGATGTGACACCCGGCATGATCGAGGTGTTCCGCAAGGCAAATGACACCGCCACCGTCGCGGCGCTGGACGTGATCTATGCCGAAGAGGTTGCCCATGTCGCGTATGGATCGAAATGGTTCAACTGGCTGTGCGGGCGCGCGGGGGATGACCCGAAAGAGGTGTTTCACACTCTTGTACGAACGTACTTCCACGGCGGATTGAAGCCACCCTTCAACGAAGAGAAACGCGCAGAGGCCGGGCTGCCCCCCGATTTCTACTGGCCACTGGTAGAGGGCGACGGGGCCGAAACCGCCCCCTGATCGGCGGCTTCTTGCCGATAGGGGGAAGTTCCGGCAAGGCTTTGCCGGGCCTCTTTGCAAATCTGTTGCGACATCCGGGACGGCCCTTTAAGCAAGGGGCGCCTCTGGGGAGAGGCTGCCACCTGACAAAAAATCGGAACCGCCCGACGTGATAAGCCGCATCGCCTATCGGATACATACCACTTTGGAGAGGTATTTTCCCGAACGCCGGTTGTTCCTGAAATCAGATACCGACACCCGGTTCATCCGTCTGCGCTCCAGCACTCAGGCGATTGCCGTGGTGGTGGGCGGTGTGGCGCTTGCCTGGACGGTGCTGGCCACCGCCATCCTGATTTTCGATTCCATTTCTGCCGGAACCTCGCGCGACCAGATCGCGCGCCAGCAGGCGATGTATGAAAAACGCCTGTCCGCGCTGTCGGATGACCGCGATCGCCGCGCCGATGAGGCGACCCGTGCCCAGGACCGTTTTGCCCTGGCGCTGGAGCAGGTGAGTGCGATGCAGTCGCGGCTTCTGGCCTCTGAAGACCGGCGGCGAGAGCTGGAGACCGGTATCGATGTGATCCAGTCCACCCTGCGCCGCACGATCAAGGAACGTGACGATGCCCGCGCCGATGCCGACCGTGCCCGCGCTGTGCTGGCGTCGAATGGCGGTGCGGTGACCGAGGCTGGCCGCGCCCGCGACACCGCCGCAACGGTGGCCTTCCTCAGCGACCAGTTGGGCAGCGCCGCGCAAGAGCGCGACCTGATGGCCGGTGCCGCCAAGAAGGCGGCCGAACGGGTCGAGGTGGTCGCAGGCGAAAAGGCCGCAATGGAGGCCCGGACCAACGCGATCTTCTCCCATCTGGAAGAGGCGCTGACCATTTCGGTCGAACCGTTGGACAAGATGTTCAGCGCTGCGGGTCTTTCGACCGACGACCTGATTTCCTCAGTCCGCAAGGGATATTCCGGGCAAGGAGGGCCGCTGATGCCGATCGTGCTGTCCACCTCCAACCAGCCGCCGTCAGCCGAAGAATTGCGCGCCAACGCCCTGCTGAAAACGCTGGACGAGTTGAACATGTACCGGATCGCCGCGTTCAAGACGCCGTTCGGGATGCCGGTCAAGGCTGCCGTGCGCTTCACCTCGGGCTTTGGCGGGCGCGACGACCCCTTTGGCCGGGGTGCGCGGATGCACGAGGGTCAGGATCTGGCGGGCAGCTACGGCACGCCGGTCTTTACCACCGCCGATGGCGTGGTGACCTATGCCGGCTGGGAAAACGGCTATGGCCGCCTGATCAAGGTCCAGCATGCCTTCGGCATCGAGACCCGCTATGGCCACCTGTCACAGATCCGTGTCGAGGTGGGCCAAAGGGTCTCGCGCGGAGAGCGGATCGGTGATATGGGCAATTCAGGCCGGTCAACCGGCACTCACCTTCACTACGAAGTGCGTCTTTCGGGGCGCGCCGTAAACCCGATGACCTTCATAAAGGCAGCGACCAATGTTTTCTAAAAGCCGCATCAACGAACCCGGCGCAAAGCCCGGTGAAACCGAAAAGCCCAAAGCGCCAGAGGCACCCATGACCACCTCCAAGCCTTCGATGGACTTTTCGACCCCTGCCCCCAAGGGTGGCAAGGCGCAGGTTTCGGTTCTGTCGGCTGATCTGACCGTGGTGGGCAATCTGCGCACCACCGGCGACATTCAGGTGGAAGGCACGGTTGAGGGCGATATTCGCGCCCATCTGCTGACCGTGGGCGAAACCGCCACCATCCGTGGCGAAATCGTGGCCGACGACATCGTGGTCAATGGCCGCGTCATCGGCAGGGTGCGCGGCCTGAAGGTGCGCCTGACTTCGACCGCCAAGGTCGAAGGCGATATCATCCACAAGACCATCGCCATCGAAAGTGGCGCGCATTTCGAAGGGTCGGTCCAGCGTCAGGACGACCCGCTGGCTACCGGGCGCCCTGGCGCGCAATCGGGGCGCGGTTCGCAGCCGGTTGTCGCGGGCGAAGAGCCGTAAGGCACTTGGCCTATAGATGTGAAAGGGCGTCCTGCGGGGCGCCCTTTTCGTTTGCGGCGTGGCCCTGCGGGTGCCCTATACCCCAGCATTCTCCCACGCCACCACCTGGCGATAGACGTGCCAGCTTGCATGCCCCAGCACCGGCAGCACGGCGAACAGGCCCAAAAACCCCGGCAACATGCCGATAAACAGCAGCGCCCCGATCACCGCCCCCCAGCCCAGCATTACCACCGGGCTTTGCCGGACCACCCCGAAAGAGGTGATCATCGCGGTGACGAAATCAACCTCGCGGTCCATCAGCATCGGCAGGCTGACAACGGTGATCGCAAACAGCACCCCGGCAAAAACCGCGCCCACCGCCGTGCCGAACGCCAGCATCATCATTCCCTCTGGTGTCAGGAATACCGCCAGCGACGAGGTGACATTGGTCAACGTGGCATTGCCCAGAAACAGCGCAAAGATCATGTGCGACAGAAAATTCCAGAACAGGAAAAAGATCACGATCACCGCCGCCATCGAGGGGATCTGCCGGTCTTTCTGCCGCAGGATGACCCCCAGAATTTCTTGTCTGCGCAGGGGCAGGCC
>CALRKX020000178.1:0-5522 GCA_943368305.1 Erythrobacter sanguineus | reverse complement strand
TGCCATGAGCCTGTTCGGTCGCAGCTATGGCCGCGACATCACCGGCAACGTGGCGATGAACGGCAAGGCAGCCGATACCGGAACCGTGGCCAGGGCGGTTGATGCCGGGCTGGCCTATGTGACCGAGGACCGCAAGGTTCTGGGGCTGATCCTGGAGGAACCCATCGTCCGGAACACCACGCTGGCCAATCTGGCGGGCGTGTCCACCAATGGCGTGCTGGACAAGCGGCGCGAGACCGAGGTGGCCGAGCGGTACAGGAAGGCCATGGCGATCCGTACGCCAAGCGTGCAGCAAAAGGTGGTGAACCTGTCGGGCGGCAACCAGCAAAAGGTGGTTCTGGCCAAGTGGCTGTTCACCGAGCCGCAGGTTCTTATTCTGGACGAACCGACCCGCGGCATCGACGTGGGCGCCAAGTTCGAGATTTACACGATCATGAACGATCTGGCGGCCCAAGGCCGCGGCATCGTGATGATCAGTTCGGAAATGCCCGAGCTTCTGGGCATGTGTGACCGCGTCTATGTGATGAACGAGGGCCGCATCGTCGGAGAGCTTTCCAAAGAGGAAGCCAGTCAGGAACGCATCATGGCGCTGATCATCCGCGATAACGGGCAGAAAAAGACCAGCGAAGGGGAGGCTGCGTGATGGCAGAGCAAAAGGGACTTGGCGCCCATCTGGGCGGGCACTTGCGGGAAAACGGTATGCTGGTGGCGCTGGTCGCCATTGTGGCGCTGTTTTCCATTCTTTTGCAGGTGCAGCCGCAGCCGGTGAACTTTCTGCAACCGCAGAACATCACCAACATCTTCCTGCAAAACGGCCATGTCATCATTCTGGCTTTGGGGATGCTGCTGGTCATCGTGGCGGGCCATATCGACCTGTCGGTCGGCTCGGTCGCGGCCTTTACCGGCGCGGTGGCGGCCTGGCTGACGGTGAAGATGGGGCTGCCGTTCTATATCGTCATTCCGCTGACACTGGTGGTTGGGGGCCTGATAGGCGCGGTTCAGGGCTATTGGGTCGCGTTCTGGCGCATCCCGTCGTTCATCGTGACGTTGGCGGGCATGATGGTGTTTCGCGGCGCGACCATGTGGCTGTTGGGCGGGCAGAACATCGGGCCGTTCCCCAAGGGCTTTCAGGCGTTGTCGAACGGGTTCATCCCGGATCTGACCGGCATTGGCCGCCCGCATGGCCTGACGCTGATCGTGGTGGCGATTGCCATCGGATTGCAGTTCTGGCTGGGGTTCCGCGCCCGCGCCCGGGACGCCGAGTTTGGGATTGAGCCAGAGCCGACCGGCTTTTTCTGGGGCCGCAACCTGATCATCGCCGCCGCGACCGCCTTTGTCGGCTATCAACTGGCGTCGTTCCGGGGGCTGCCGAATGTGATGGTGGTTCTGGCCGTTCTGACCGCACTTTATGCCTTTTTCACCGAAAACACCGTGACCGGGCGGCGCATCTATGCGCTGGGCGGCAATGAAAAGGCGGCCAAGCTGTCGGGTATCCGCACCGACCGTCTGGTGTTCTTGTGCTTTGTCAACATGGGGGTGCTGGCGGCACTGGCCGGCATGATCGTGACCGCGCGTCTGAACAGCGCCACGCCGAAGGCAGGGGTGGGCTTCGAACTGGATGCCATCGCCTCGGTCTTTATCGGCGGCGCGTCGATGACGGGCGGATCGGGCAAGATCATCGGCGTGGTGATCGGGGCGCTGATCATGGGGGTGATGAACATGGGCATGTCGATCCTGGGGATCGGCATTGATTACCAGCAGGTGATCAAGGGTCTGGTGTTGCTCGTCGCCGTTATCTTCGACGTTTACAACAAGAATAAATGAGGCCGCCGATGCTGATTTCGCAAATCCACCGCCCCGATGGCAGCCTTGCCGTCGTGGTGCGCGAAGGCTCCGAGGCGGCCGAGGTCATGGGTGCGGTCTCGACCTATGCCCTGGCGACCGAGGCGATTGCTTCGGGCCGGTCGCTGGCCGAGGTGATCAACGCCCACGGTCTTGGCGCGCCGGTCGATCTGGTGCGCGCAGGCGAAGAGGGGCGGCTGGCGCTGCCCATAACCCACCCAGACCTGTGCCACATGCACCTGACAGGGACGGGGCTGACCCATCTGGGTTCGGCTTCGGCGCGCGATGCGATGCACGCCAAGCTGGGCGGCGAGGAAACCCTGACCGACAGCATGAAGATGTTCCGCATGGGGCTGGAGGGCGGTCGCCCCGCCCTTGGCAGCGTGGGGGCACAGCCGGAATGGTTCTACAAAGGCAACGGCCATGCCGCCGTGGCGCCGGGCAAGCCGCTGGAGGCCCCCGGCTTTGCCGAGGATGGCGGCGAAGAGCCAGAGTTGGCGGGCATTTACCTGATCGCTCCCGATGGCACGCCCTGCCGGGTGGGCTGGGCCGTAGCGAACGAATTTTCCGACCATGTGACGGAACGGGTCAATTACCTGTGGCTGGCCCATTCCAAGCTGCGTCAGGCCAGTTTTGGCCCCGAGATTCTGGTGGGCGAACTGCCGGCCGATGTGCGCGGCGCCAGCCGGGTGATCCGCGGCGGCAAGGTGATCTGGGAAAAGCCCTTCCTTTCGGGCGAGGCGAACATGTCGCACACCTTCGCCAATCTGGAACACCACCATTTCAAATATGACGTGTTCCGCCAGCCGGGCGACCTGCATGTGCATATGTTCGGCACCGCCACCCTGTCTTTTGCCGATGGCATCAAGACCGAGGCGGGCGACACGTTTGAGATTGAGGCCGCGCCCTTTGGCCTGGCCTTGCGCAATACCCTTGCCTTTGCGCCCGCCCAACCGGGTGCGCTGGCCGTGAAAGCCCTGTGAGGATAAGATGACCTTCAAGCCCGCCAAATGGCCCCGCCCCCTGCGTTCTCAGGAATGGTTTGGCGGCACCGGCCGCGACCAGATCTATCATCGCGGCTGGATGAAGAATCAGGGCTTTCCGCATGATCTGTTCGATGGTCGCCCGGTCATCGGCATTCTGAACACCTGGTCGGAACTGACCCCCTGCAACGCGCATCTGAACGTGCTGGCCGAATTCGTGAAGCGCGGGGTCTACGAGGCGGGCGGTTTTCCGGTAGAGGTGCCTGCGTTTTCCACCAGCGAATCCGCCTTTCGCCCGACCGCGATGATGTTCCGCAATCTGGCCGCCATGTCGGTGGAAGAACAGATGCGCGGCCAGCCGATGGATGGCTGCGTGCTTTTGGTCGGCTGCGACAAGACCACGCCCAGCCTGCTGATGGCCGCCGCCTCGACCGACCTGCCGTCGATCGTGGTTACGGGCGGGCCGATGCTGAACGGCTATTTCAAGGGCGAGCGGGTGGGGTCTGGCACCCATCTGTGGAAATTCAGCGAGGCTGTGAAGGCGGGCGAGATGTCCGCCGATGAATTCGCCGAGGCCGAAGCCAGCATGAGCCGCAGTGCCGGGTCGTGCAACACCATGGGCACCGCCAGCACCATGGCAAGCATGGCGGAATCGCTGGGCATGGCTTTGTCGGGCAATGCAGCCATTCCGGCGGTGGACAGCCGCCGCCGCGTGATGGCGCAGATGTCGGGCCGCCGCATTGTGCAGATGGTCAAGGATGACCTTAAACCTTCGGATGTGATGACCAAACCGGCGTTTGAAAACGCCATCCGCACCAATGCGGCCATTGGTGGCAGCACCAATGCGGTGATCCACCTGCTGGCCATCGCCGGCCGGGTGGGGGTGGACCTGACGCTGGATGACTGGGACCGCTGCGGCCGCGATGTGCCGACGGTGGTGAACCTGATGCCATCGGGCAAATACCTGATGGAAGAGTTCTTTTATGCCGGTGGCCTGCCGGTCGTCATCAAGCGGCTGGGCGAGGCGGGCCTTTTGCACAAGGACGCGCTGACCGTTTCGGGCGAGACGATGTGGGATCAGGTCAAAGATGTGGTCAACCACAATGACGATGTGATCCTGCCGGCCGAAAAGGCGCTGGCGCAATCGGGCGGTATTGTCGTCTTGAAGGGCAATCTGGCGCCCAAGGGGGCGGTGCTGAAACCCTCCGCCGCCTCGGCCCATCTGCTGACCCACCGGGGCCGGGCCGTGGTGTTCGAGGACATCGACGACTATAAGGCCAAGATCAATGATGAGGCGCTCGACATTGACGAAACCTGCATCATGGTGATGAAGAACTGTGGCCCCAAGGGCTATCCCGGCATGGCCGAGGTGGGCAATATGGGCCTGCCGCCCAAGGTGCTGCGCAAAGGAATCACCGATATGGTCCGCATTTCCGATGCGCGCATGTCGGGAACCGCCTATGGCACGGTCTGCCTGCATACCTCGCCCGAGGCGGCCGCCGGTGGCCCCTTGGCCGTGGTGCAGAGCGGCGATTTTATCGAGCTGGACGTGCCGAACCGCCGCCTGCATCTGGATATTTCCGATGCCGAACTGGCCGCGCGTCTGGCCGCATGGCAACCGCTGCACGCCCAGTTTGAAAGTGGCTATGCCTGGCTGCATCAGCAGCATGTGCAGGGGGCCGATACGGGCGCCGACCTCGATTTCCTCAAAGGCTGCCGGGGTGCGCCGGTGGGCCGGGATTCGCACTGATGAAAATTGCACTCGTCGGCATCGGCAAGATCGCGGTCGATCAACACGGCCCCGCTATCGCGGCCAGCCCCGATTGGGAACTGGCCGCGACGGTCAGCCGCCATGGCTCGGTGCCGGGCGTGCCCGGCTTCACCGATTTCGCGGCCTTTCTGGCCGAGCGGCCCGATGTGCCGGTGGTCTCGCTGGCCCTGCCGCCAGTGCCGCGCTTTGCCTATGCGGCGGCGGCGCTGAACGCGGGCCGCCATGTGATGCTGGAAAAACCTCCCGGCGCCACCCTGGCCGAAGTGCATGAGCTGGAGGCGCTGGCAAAAGCGCGTGGCCTGACGCTGTACACCACCTGGCACAGCCGCATGGCCCATGCCGTGGCCCCGGCGCGGGCCTGGCTCGCGGGCAAGACCATCCGCCGCGCGCATATCACCTGGCGCGAGGATGTGCGCAAATGGCACCCCGGTCAGGACTGGGTGTTCGAACCGGGCGGCATGGGGGTGTTCGATCCCGGCATCAACGCGCTGTCGATCCTGACCCATATCCTGCCTGCACCCGTCCACCTGACCGCCGCCACCCTGACCTTCCCCGAAAACCGCCAGACCCCGATCGCGGCGGCGCTGACCTTTTCCGGCGATGTCACCGCCGATTTCGACTGGCGCCAGACCGGCCCGCAAACCTGGGACATCACGGTTGAAACCGACGCAGGCCACCTTGCCCTGCGAATGGGTGGCAATGTGCTGGAGCTGGACGGGCAGGCCACAGCGGGCGAAAACACCATCATGGGCGAATATCCCGCCCTTTACGCCCGTATGGCTGACCTGGTGGCCATGGGCCAGTCCGAGGTTGACCTTGCCCCGATGACCCATGTCGCCGATGCCCTGACCCTCGGTCGCCGCGATGTCACAGAAGCCTTCCACTTCTGATCATCTGTTCATAAATATCCCACGGGGGTGCGGGGG
>CALRKX020000177.1:0-5527 GCA_943368305.1 Erythrobacter sanguineus | reverse complement strand
CTTTGCCTTGATCCGCCGGATCATCAGCCAGACGCCCAGAATGACCAGCGGCGTCAGAATGGCCTTGGTGGTGTATTCCTCAAGATGCGCGGCATGGGCCAGCGGGCCGGTCATGTAATAGGCCAGGCTGACGGCGTAATAGCTGATTGCCACCACCGACAGCCCCTCAACCGTATGTTGCAGGCGCAGCGCCAGATCGGCGCGGCGGTCCATGCTTTCCAGCAGCTTCTGGTTCTGGCCGCTGCGCTCTACATCAACCCTTGTGCGCAGCAATTCCGCCGCGCGCTGCGCCCGTTCGGCCATTTCGCGCAACCGACCTTGCGCCGATTTCACTGTGCGCATCGCCGGATCATAGCGGCGCGCCATGAACTCTCCAAAGCTCTGGCGGCCACTCACCCGCTCTTCGCGCAAGACGGCGATGCGGTTCATCACGATCGCCTCATAGGCGCCGGTCGCGCCAAAGCGGAACGAGTTTTGCACCGCCAGGCTTTCCAACTCTGCCGCGATGGCCAGCAATTCATGCAGTGCCGCCTCTGCCGGTCGGCTGTCGGCATCCAGGCCAGAGACCAGCGCCGACAGCCGCGGATCGACCGCATTCAGCCGGTCCGACAGGCCCCGCGCATCAACAAAGCCCAGCATCGACATGGCGCGGTAGGTTTCAATCTCGCACAGGCGCTGAACGATACGGCCAACGCGCCGCTCTCCGGTGCCGGGGCGAACGAAGACGACAAAGCGCATATGGCCCGCCGGATCGATGCGGAAATCCCCTGCGATCACCGCCGCCCCATCGACCACCTTGGCAAGGGCCAGACTCTCGGCGACGAACCAGTCATCAACCAAGCACAGCATCGCGGGTTCATCTGCAGGCATCTCTTCAACCCGGATCAGCAGCGAGACGACGCGCTGGCCCGGCGCGCTGGCCAGCCAATCGGTGGGAAAAACGCTGGCCTCTACCGGGTCGAACGGGTGGGCTGACAGGCCGGGGGTAAAAGCGGAATAGGCCACGAATTCGGTATGGGATTCCCATTTCAGCTCTGCCCGGCCGATCTGTCCGGAAAAATGCGTGGCACCGGGTTGGGGATGCGCCGCGCCATGCCGGTCAAGCAATGCCTGCAAATGCGCGCGGTCGCGGCCCCGGTCACGGGTCTGCGCCTCGCCCTCGGCGCGGATGGCCAGAAAGACGGCGCTGCACGGCGTTTGCAGCGCCGGAAAGGGCCGGGCGTGCAGTTCATTGACCAACGCATAGCGCAAGGGATGATCGGAAGGTTCACGCATCTGAAGCCCGTTCTGGCAAAACTGTCTTTGGGGGTAAAATAAAATCTCCAACAAATCCATATATTTATCAGCATGCAAAGGCATACGGGGAAAATGTGGGGAAATAGCATTCCCAAGGCCGTAGGGACGGGCCGCGCCGGGCGTATCACCTGCACAAACCCGTTCCATCAAAGGAATCCAAAATGCTTCGTCTCCTGCCGCTTGCCGCCCTGATCGCCCTGCCCCTGGCCTTTGGCGCGCAAGCCCGGACTGTCGTTGTCACCGGCCAGAATGGCGGCACCGTCACCCATCAGCATGATTGCGCCCGGGGCTCAGGTCAGGCGCAATGCACCACCGCGGCCACGGCCACCGGGCCGGGCGGCAAGACCTATGCCAAAAACCGCGCGCGCACGACCAGTTCAGAGGGCACCTCAACCACAACGGTCGACCGCACCGGACCGAATGGCCAGACCAGCAGCCGCACCCGCAAGCGGGTTGTGACGCCCTGAACCATCGGTCAGGATGGCAGGAACCAGCGGGGAATGATGGGCAACAGCGACAGCCAGACACGCGGCGCCGAAGCCCGCGCGCTGATGGCCGGCGTGGCGCGGGGTGACAGGGCGGCGCTGGCCGGACTGATGGCGCTGTTCGCCCCCGGCCTGCTGCGCTTTGCCCGCCAAAGCCTGAGCCAGCCCGCCGATGCCGAAGATGCCGTGCAAGAATGTTTCCTGCGCGCCTGGCGGGCGGCCGCCAGCTATGATCCGGCGCGAGCCGCCGTTTCAACCTGGCTGTACCGCATCTTGCTGCGGCTGTGCATCGACCGCAATCGCCGCACCGGCCTGCGCCGGTTTCTAGGGTTGGAGGCGGCACCCGAACCCGTGGACGATACGCCCGACACCGAAACCGATCTGTCCGCCCGGCAAGAGCTGCGCCGCACGCAAGAGGCGATGCGCCACCTGCCAGACCGGCAGCGGCAAGCCTTGCTGCTGCGTGCGGTGGCGGGCCAGACCACCGCCGAGATTGCCGTAACCCTGGGCATCAGCCCCGGTGCGGTCGAACAATTGCTGGTGCGGGCCCGTGCGGGCCTGCGCGCACGACTGGAGGATGAGCGATGACCGCCCCGGATGATGACACCTTTGACCGCACCCTTGCCGGGCTTCTGGCGACGGAACCTGCCGATCCTGCACCAGTTTCGCAGCGGGTTCTGACCCGATTGGTGCAACCCGCAGGGCCGCCGCATGCGGGCTGGTCCGAGGTTCTTGCCAGTCCCTACCCGCTGGCCGCCGCGCTTGGTGGTTTGCTGCTGCTGGCGGGGGCCGCCAGCTATGCTGCGCTGCCAATTCTGATGGGAGAGGATCTGCCGCTGCTGGTCGTGCTGGGCAATCTGCTGCACCCCGCAGGAGGGTTTTAGGATGATCACACCTCGCCGCAACTGGGGCCGGATCGCGCTGATTTCGGTGCTTGTGCTGTCGCTGATCGGCAATGCCGTGGCACTGGGGGCTGCGCTGCGGCTGCGCGGCCTGCGCAATGAATTGCTTGGCCCGGCGCATGAAACCGCGTTCTATCCCCGCGAAATCCGCGCGGCGCTGCGCGCGGCGCTTGCCGCGCACAAGGCGACGCTGCTGCCCGAACTGCATGAACTGGCGGCGCTGCGGGCGCAGATCGTGGCAGAGTCGATGCAGCGCCCGTTCGACCGGCCCCGGCTGGAAGCCGAGATGGCCGCGCTGCGCGACAAGGCGACGGCCTTGCTGGCCGAGACGCAGACCATTCTCCTTGACACGCTGGAGGCGCAGGCGCGGAAATGAAAAAGGCCCCGGAGAAGCTCCGGGGCCTTTTCGTTTGTGTTGGCCGGATCAGTCGATCATCGGCAACAGAGCGTCCAGCGATTTTTTGGCATCACCATAGAACATCCGGGTGTTTTCCTTGTAGAACAAGGGGTTCTCGATCCCCGAATAACCTGTGCCCTGCCCGCGCTTGGAGACGAACACCTGTTTCGCCTTCCAGCATTCCAGCACCGGCATCCCGGCGATGGGGCTGTTGGGGTCTTCCTGTGCCGCCGGGTTCACAATGTCATTCGAACCGATGACGATGGCCACATCGGTGCTGGGGAAGTCATCGTTGATCTCGTCCATTTCCAGAACGATGTCATAAGGCACCTTGGCCTCGGCCAGCAGCACGTTCATGTGGCCGGGCAAGCGGCCCGCAACCGGATGGATGGCAAAGCGAACGGTCTTGCCCTTGGCGCGCAGTTTGCGCGTCAGTTCCGAAACCGATTGTTGCGCCTGCGCCACCGCCATGCCGTAGCCCGGAATGATGATGACCGAATCCGCATCATTCAGCGCCGCCGCAACCCCTTCGGCGTCGATGGCAATCTGCTCGCCCGTCACTTCCATCGCCGGACCGGTGGTGCCACCAAAGCCGCCAAGGATCACAGAAATGAACGACCGGTTCATTGCCTTGCACATGATGTAAGACAGGATCGCACCAGACGAACCCACCAGCGCGCCGGTCACGATCAAGAGGTCATTGCCAAGCGAGAAGCCAATGGCCGATGCCGCCCAGCCGGAATAGCTGTTCAGCATGGAAACCACGACCGGCATATCCGCGCCGCCGATGCCCATGATCAGGTGATAGCCGATGAAGAACGCGGCCAAGGTCATCAGCGCCAGTGCCCAGAAGGCCGAGGTCTGCACATAGACCACCAGCAGGATCAGCGACAGGATCGCCGCACCCGCGTTCAGCATATGGCCGCCCGGCAGCTTTTTCGCCTTGCCGTCCACCTTGCCTGCCAGCTTGCCAAAGGCCACGACCGACCCGGTAAAGGTGACCGCGCCGATGAACACGCCAAGGAAGGTTTCCACCCGCAGGATCGACACTTCCAGCGGTGTCTTCTGCACCAGCTTCAGGGCAAAGCCTGTCAGCCCCTCGGCCTGTGCCTGCAACTTCTCGGCGGCGTCGGCGCTGGCCATCAGCGCCTCCATCGCCTTTTGCGGGTCGGCCATAAGGGCCATCAGGTCGGACAGACCGGCCAATTCGATATGGGTCGAAAAGCCGATAAAGACCGCCGCCAGACCGACAAAGCTGTGCAGCGCCGCCACAAGCTGCGGCATTTCCGTCATCTGCACCCGCTTGGCCAGCACGCTGCCCACGCCCGCGCCGACAACCAGCATCAGCGCGATGATCCACAGATGCCCGGTGCCGGGCGAAAACACCGCCGCCACCACCGCAAGGGCCATGCCCGCAATGCCATACCACACCGCGCGCTTGGCGCTTTCCTGCCCCGACAGCCCGCCAAGGCACAGGATGAACAGCACCGCCGCCGCCACATAGGCCGCGATCACGATGCCCGGCTCGCCCACATGCGCGCCCATTTCAAACAATTGATCCATTTGCTGCCCCTGCCCTTACGATTTCTGGAACATGGCGAGCATGCGCCGGGTGACAAGGAAGCCGCCGACGATGTTGATCGAGGCGATCAGGATCGAAAGTGCCGCCAGAATGGTGATGATGACAGAGGTGGACCCCACCTGCGCCAGCGCCCCCAGAATGATGATGCCAGAGACCGCATTGGTCACCGCCATCAGCGGAGTGTGCAAGGAATGGCTGACGTTCCAGATGACCTGAAAGCCGACAAAGCAGGCCAGCATGAAGACGACAAAATGGCTCATGAAGCTGGAAGGCGCGAAATAGCCGACCAGCAGGATCAGCGCGGTGCCGATGCCCAGCAGGGTGACTTGTGCCTTGGTCTGCGCCGCGAACGCCGCCTTTTCCTGTGCCCGCTTTTCTTCGGGCGTCAGTTCCCTGGCCTTTTCCTTGGGCTTTTGCGCCGCGATGGCCGCGATCTTGGGCGGCGGCGGCGGGAAGGTGATGGCACCGTCCTTGGCCACGGTGGCGCCCCGGATCACGTCATCATCCATGTTGTGGTTGATGACGCCGTCTTTCTTGGGCGTCAGATCCGTCAGCATGTGGCGGATGTTGGTGGAATAAAGCGTGCTGGCCTGCGTCGCCATGCGGCTGGGGAAATCGGTATAGCCGACGATGGTCACGCCATTGTCGCTTACAACCTTTTCATCCGGCACCGTCAGGTCGCAGTTGCCGCCCCGTTCGGCGGCAAGGTCGATGATGACCGACCCGCGCTTCATCAACGCCACCATATCCGCCGTCCACAACTTGGGCGCGGGGCGGCCGGGGATCAGGGCGGTGGTGATGACGATGTCAACTTCCGGGGCCAGTTCGCGGAATTTCTTCAACTGCGCTTCGCGGAATTCGGGCG
>CALRKX020000176.1:0-5557 GCA_943368305.1 Erythrobacter sanguineus | reverse complement strand
AGTTTCTTCGAAGAAACTTGCAAATTCCTTGCGAGGAATTTGTTCCAGGACAGCAAAAGGCCCCGCCAGTGGGGGCGGGGCCTTCGGTTGGCCGGTCAAATTGACCTTGGGCAGATCAGTATTCACCAGGGCGATTTGCGGCTTCGGCCTCGGTCGGGCGGGCGGCTTTTGAGCGGTCCTCCATGAAGGCGTCGAATTCCGACTTGTCCTTGGCATCGCGCAGGCGCTGCAGGAAGGATTCAAACGCCTGCTGCTCATCCTCCAGACGTTTCAGCGTTTCGGTCTTGTAGCTGTCGAAGGCCGAATTGCCCGAAGGGCGGAACGCCTGGTGCATGGCGTGGTGGCGTTGCATGAACTCCATGCGGCGGGCTTGGCAGTTGTGGCGGCTGAACATGCGTTTGCTCCAGATCATATAGGCAAGAAGGGCAAGGCCGACGGGCCAGAAGAAGACAAAGCCAAGGACCATGGCGGCGATCCAGGCACCTTTGCCCTTGTCGTCCAGCCATGCCTCGGCACGGCGCAGCCAGGACATCCTGGCAGGAGAGGCGCCGCCCCAGGCGGCAGAAGGCGAAGGGGTCATCATCAGGGTGGCTCCCGGTTGGTTGATGTGAATGTCTTTCACATGAGGCAAGATGCGCTTGCGTCCCGAGTCTTTCAAGAGGGTATGTTAAAGATTTTTACATGTCGCCGCTGTGCAGATGCGCGGGCTTTTATGCAGGCACGATCTGCACCCTCCCGGAAATCTTCCGGGTGGAGTATTTTCAGCAGTCATGCGCAGGAAGGGGCCGGTCCGTTACGCGGACTACGGGCCAAGAGCCTCTCGCGCGGGTCAAATCGCCGCGCGAGAGAGTACAGAGCCTCAGTTCTGGACGGGGCAGGCACCGTTGACCAAAGCAACCGTGCAGGCCGCGGCAGGCGTTGCCGGGGCGGCGGGGGCGGGGGTGGGCACCGCAACAGCAGGTGCAGCGGCGGCGGGGGCCGCAGGCACCGCGAGGGCAGTTACAGGAGCCGCAGGCGCCACGCTGGCGGGCGTCAGCACAGGGGGCGGCAACACTTCCAGCTTGGGAATTGCGGTGGCTGCAGGAACCGGGGCCTCGACCTTTTTCTTCTTCGGCGTGGGCGGCGGCAGGGTCAGGCCCTTGGGCATCTCGCCGCTGGCGGTCAGCACGATCACCTTGGAGCCGTCCGGAACCCGTTCATACAGGTCCATCACATCCTGGTTGATCATGCGGATGCAACCCGAAGAGGCGTTATGCCCGATCGACTGCCATTCCGGCGTGCCATGGATGCGGTAGCCGTAATCGACGCCGTTGGTCTTCAGATAAAGCGCCCGCGCGCCAAGGGGGTTGGTGGGGCCGCCCGGCTGGCCGTCTTTCCACTTGGCCTTTTCGGGGCTGCGCTCGATCATCTCGGGCGGTGGGGTCCATTTCGGCCAAGTGGTGCGATGATCGATCAGCGCTTCGCCCGACCACTGGAACCCGGCGCGACCGACAGCGATGCCATAGCGCATCGCCTGGTTCTTGCCCGTCACCAGATAGAGGTGCTTGGCCGACGGGTTGATGATGATGGTGCCCGGCGGCTGATCGGTCTCGTAATAGACGTTCTGGCGGCGGAACTGCTGGGGAACCTTGTCCTCGGGCACTGCCGCGACATTGAACTGCGGATCTGCCTTGGCGGCATAGGCGCCTTCGGCCAGAATGGTCTCACCCGGTTTCACCTTCGGACCAGAGGTCGAAGTGTTGGTGGTGGGCACGCAGGCGACAAGCGAAAGGCTCAGGGCCGTGGCAGCAGCCAATTTCAAAAATACAGATGTCATACAGCAATCCAGTGCGCGCGGCCGGGGGTCGGCCCGATTGTTTCCGATTCACGGTAATGCACAGCCATGGCATCGTCAAAGCCTTGGGGCATCACGGCGGCGTTATCTGGTCAGATTGTGGTGCGCAAATCCCATAATTCCGGGAAAAGTTGCACTTCCAGCATCCGTTTCAGGTAATGCGTGCCCGAAGTGCCACCTGTTCCGCGCTTCATCCCGATCACGCGGGACACTGTGGTCAGGTGGTTGAATCGCCAGCGGCGGAAGTAGTCTTCGAAATCGACCAGCTTCTCGGCCAGCTCATAGGCTTGCCAATGCTGTTCGGGAGCGCGGTAGACGGTTTCCCACACCGCCTGCACCCCGGCGTTGTGCGCCCACGGCTCTCGCAGATCACGGGTCAGCACCTCCTGCGGCACCGGCAGGCCCGTGCGCGCCAGATGACGCAACGCTTCGTCATACAGCGTCGGGCGCGCCAGTTCCGCCTCCAGCCGCGCCATCAGATCGGGGCGGTGGGCATGGGGGCGCAGCATCGCCAGATTGCGGTTGCCCACGGCATATTCGATCAGCCGATATTGCCAGGATTGAAAGCCGGACGACTGGCCCAGCGTTTCGCGAAAGGTGGTGTAGTCGCTGGGCGTCATGGTGCGCAGCACGTCCCAAGCATTGTTCAACTGTTCAAAGATGCGGGCGATGCGGGCCAGCATCTTGAACGATTCGCGTGCCCGGTCGGCTGCGATCATGCGGCGCGCGGCATCCAGTTCATGCAGCGCAAGCCGCATCCACAATTCGGATGTCTGGTGCTGGATGATGAACAGCATCTCGTCATGCGCGTCCGACAGCGGGGCCTGCGCCGTCAGTATGCGATCAATCTGAAGGTAGTCGCCATAAGACATGCGCCCGTCAAACGACATCTGGGCGCCATCGGCGGCGGGATCATAGCTGGTCATTGTGGTCTCCTGAATTGGGGTTGGGGGGCGGGGTCAGCCGCCCGCCCCGCAATCCAGAACCGAGCTGTTGCCCATCCGCCGCCAGGCACAGGCCCAGCCCGCAGGCCGACAGACCGGCGGCAGGCAGCAAGTTTCTTCAAAGAAAGTTGCCGGGAGTTTTCGAAAACTCCTGGGCCCCGTATCTATGCGCCAGACGGTGGCGAAGCGCATCAGGTCACCTTTTGCCGCGCTTTGAACTCTGGCCGGTCCCAGCGCCGTTCGGACATGATGCGCGACAATATCGCCACCGCGCCATCCACGTCTTGCACGGATGTATAAAGCGGCGTGAAGCCGAACCGCAGAATGTCGGGGGCTCGGAAATCGCCCACCACGCCTTCGGCAATCAGGGCCTGCATGATCGCATAGCCCTCGGGGTGGCGGAAAGAGGCCTGACTGCCCCGGCTGGCATGATCGCGCGGGGTGGCAAGGCTCAGGTCGGGGCAGGTGGCCTCGACCCCGGCAATGAACCGGTCGGTCAGCGCAAGCGAGGTGGCGCGCAGGGCGGCCATGTCCACCTGGTCCCAGATGTCCATCGCGGCATCAAGGGCGGCCATTTGCAGGATCGGCGGCGTGCCCACGCGCATCCGCTCTACCCCATGGCCGGGGCGGTAATCGGGGGCAAAGTCAAAGGGCGCCTCATGCCCCAGCCAGCCCGACAGTGCGGGGCGCGCACGGGTCTGGTGGCGCGGGGCGACATAGATGAAGGCGGGGCCGCCGGGACCGGAGTTGAGATATTTATAGGTACAGCCACAGGCGAAATCTGCCCCGCAGGCGGCCAGTTCCACCGGAAAGGCCCCTGCCGAATGCGCCAGATCCCACACCGCCAGCGCCCCAGCCGCATGGGCGCGGTCGGTAATGGCTTTCATGTCGTGGCGCCGCCCGGTGCGATAATCGACCTCTGTGATCATGGTCACGGCCACCGATTCGTCTATGGCGCCCAGCACCTCCTCTGGTGCCACGACCTTCAGGGTATAGCCATTGCCCAGCGTCTGGCACAGGCCCTGCGCCATATAGAGGTCGGACGGAAAGTTGCCGCTGTCCGACAGGATCACCTTGCGCCCCGGGTTCATCTCGATCGCCGAGGCAAGCGCCTGATAGACCTTGATCGACAGGGTATCACCCAGCACCACGCTGCCCGTCTCGGCCCCGATCAGACGCGCAATCCGGTCGCCCAGACGGGCCGGCAGGTCCATCCAGCCCGCCTTGTTCCAGGCGGTGATCAGCATCTGGCCCCATTCGTCCTGAATGGTGCGCGCCACGCGGGCGGCCGCCGATTTCGGCAGGGGGCCAAGAGAATTGCCGTCGAGATAAATGATGCCCTCTGGCAGATCGAACAGCGGACGGGTCTGGGTAAAATCTTGGATCATGGCTCCTCCTGCCGCACAGTTAACGCGCTGCTGCGGCCAAGATCAATGCACCGACGCGGCAAAGAAACTTTCATGTTAGCGCCTGAAGACGACCATTTGTTGCCCAAAAGCGATTGCATCGCCGGGCTGCATGGTCATTATGCCCCCGCAGCAACCGCCAGTGCTGCCGGGCCGCAAGTTCGGGCGGAATTTGCGGGGGGAAGGGCTGCGGATGTGGCCGGGGGAGATGATGGAAAAGACGCTGGAGCGCTGGCTGGACTGGCCGCAGGCCTGGGCCTTGGCCGCGCTGGCGCTGATCGCCTTTCTGGGTTGGGTCGGTCTGCCATGGGGCTTTGGCAGCTATGGGCCGGGTCTGGCGCTGGCCAGTCTTGTGTTGGGGCTTTGGCTGGCAGGCTCTGCCATCTGGCAGATGCGCCGGGCGCGCACCACGGTGAACCCGCGCGGCACGCCTTCGGCCCTGGTCACCGGCGGCGTCTTCGCGATTTCGCGCAATCCGATCTATCTGGGCGACACCTTTGTCTTGCTCGCGGCCAGTTTCTGGTTTGATACCATTCTTGGCCTTGGGGTCGTGGCAGCCTTTGTGCTGGTGACGACCGAGCGGTTCATAAAACTTGAAGAAGACAGGCTTGGCGAAGCCTTTGGCGATCAGGCGGCAGAGTGGTTCTTGCAAACCCGCCGCTGGCTTTGACGAAACGAAACGGCGGCATGGCCGCGAAGGAGGATAGGGGCGGATGAAGATCGGGGCTTTGGCAGAGATTTTTCCGGGCGAGAACCGGGTGGCAATGACGCCGGATTCAGCATTGGCCTTGGCCAAGCTGGGCCATAGCAGCATCATTCAAGCCGGTGCAGGCACAAAGGCAGGCTTCACCGATGCGGCCTATCAGGCGGCAGGGGTGACGGTGCTGCCCGATGCGGCGGCTGTGGTGGCCGAGGCCGATGTGCTGGTCAAGGTGCGCGGCCCGGAACAGGCCGAGGCGCAGACGCTGCGCAATGGCCAGACGCTGATCTCGTTCTTCTGGCCCGCCCAGAACCCCGAACTGCTGGAAACCGTCAAGTCCCGTGGCGCGACCGTTGTGGCGATGGACATGGTGCCCCGCATCAGCCGCGCGCAAAAGATGGATGCGCTGTCGTCGATGGCCAATATCGCGGGTTACCGCGCGGTGATCGAGGCCGGTAACAACTTTGGCCGCTTTTTCACCGGGCAGGTGACGGCGGCGGGCAAGGTTCCGCCAGCCAAGGTTCTGGTCGTGGGGGCGGGGGTTGCCGGACTGGCGGCCATTGGCACCTCGACCTCGCTTGGTGCGATCACGCTGGCCTTCGACGTGCGGCCCGAAGTGGCCGAACAAATTGAATCGATGGGCGCCGAATTCGTCTATCTGGACTTCTCGGAA
>CALRKX020000175.1:0-5586 GCA_943368305.1 Erythrobacter sanguineus | reverse complement strand
GTCGCCATACTGCCATGCAGATGAATCTCTGCACTTTCTTCACCAGTAAAACTGCGCCCGGCCTCAAACAGAAGCACCAAAGCCGTATCAATGGCTTCACCCTGCCAAGTCAGTCGCCGCAGCGACGCACGACGCGCAATTGGCAACCCGCCGCACAGTTCAGCCAGAACAGACCATGTCCCCTCTCCAGACAACCGGATAACCGCAACACCGGCTTTGCCGCGTGCCGAGGCTAGCGCAAATATTCTGTCCACGATTCCCCCGCGACCTACGTCATGCGTTCATGGAATCGAAGAACTCGGAATTTGACTTGGTCTGTTTCAACTTGCCCAGCAAGAACTCGATTGCATCCGTCGTCCCCATCGGGTTGAGGATTCGCCGCAGAACATAGGTCTTCTGCAGATCGATCTTGTCCACCAGCAGATCTTCCTTCCGCGTTCCGGACTTGAGAATATCAATCGCCGGGAACACGCGCTTGTCCGCGACCTTGCGATCCAGCACGATCTCGCTGTTACCGGTGCCCTTGAATTCTTCGAAGATCACTTCGTCCATGCGGCTGCCAGTATCGATCAGCGCCGTCGCAATGATTGTAAGACTGCCACCCTCTTCAATATTCCGTGCAGCGCCAAAGAACCGCTTAGGCCGCTGCAAGGCATTGGCATCGACACCGCCGGTCAGAACCTTGCCAGATGACGGCACAACCGTGTTGAAGGCTCGCCCAAGACGCGTAATCGAATCGAGAAGAATGACAACGTCGCGCTTGTGTTCAACCAGACGCTTGGCTTTCTCGATCACCATTTCCGCCACAGCAACGTGTCGCGTCGCCGGTTCGTCAAAGGTCGAGGATACCACCTCCCCCTTAACGCTGCGCTGCATGTCCGTTACTTCTTCCGGGCGTTCATCGATCAGCAGAACGATCAGATAGCATTCCGGATGATTGATGGCGATGGAATGGGCGATGTTCTGCAACAACACCGTCTTACCCGTCCGCGGCGGCGCCACGATCAACGCACGCTGCCCTTTCCCGATCGGACAAACCAGATCAATGATCCGGGCAGAACGATCCTTGATCGTCGGATCCTCGATTTCCATCTTCAGCCGCTCATCGGGGTAAAGCGGGGTCAGGTTGTCAAAATGCACCTTGTGACGTACCCGTTCCGGGTCATCAAAGTTGATCCGCGTCGCCTTGATCAAGCTGAAGTAGCGTTCATTCTCACGCGGAGCCTGAATCACTCCCTCAATCGTATCGCCGGTCCGCAAACTGAACTGCCGGATCATCTCGGGACCAACATAAATGTCATCGGGACCAGGCAGATAGTTCGCCGACGGACTACGAAGGAAGCCAAAGCCATCCTGCACCACTTCCAGCACACCGTCGCCACCAATCTCCCAGCCCTCTTCGGCATGCTCCTTCAAGATCGAGAACATCATCTCGCCCTTGCGCATGGAGGGCGCATTTTCGATCTCCCATTCCTCGGCCATCGACAAAAGCTCTGCCGGGGTCTTGGCCTTAAGGTCTGCAAGATTAAGATGTTCGATGGTCATGCCATGGGCCTTTCGCACAAAGCGTGCACTAGGTCTGATGTTTGGGAGGTATGTGGGCCGGACGGCTTGATGCAGCAGGTAAGACCGCTGCCCCGTAAAGTCAACGCCGATCAGAACTTCACGATCACCGAAAAGACGATGATGAGCAGAAGAAGCGTTGGAACCTCATTCATAAGCCGATAGGTTCTGCCGCTCAACTCGTTGGTCCCACTGGAAAAGTCTTTCCTTCGCCAGCCCAACCAGTGGTGAAACCAGGTCATTGCCAATACAGATGCCGCTTTCGTCCAGGGCCAGATCATGGACCAGTCAACGGTTCCCGGTGTGAAAACGAGACACAAGCCGAAGATCCAAGTTGCTATGCTTGCCGGGCCCATGATGCCACGCAGGAGGCGTCGCTCCATTGTCTGAAACATCAGATCGGTATCCGTCCCCGCGACAACCCGCTCTGCGTGATAGACAAACAGCCGTGGTAAGTAGAACAGCCCTGCCATCCACGCAATGACCGAGACTACGTGGCACGCCTTGATCCAGAAATACCAGTCGAGCAGAAAGTCATACATCCTGAACCTCTTGGCACTCTTCTATATATAAAAGAATAAGAAAGGAATGATGTGATTGTAGGTCCTGTGGAAACTGGGATTTATGCGTTACCCACAGGTTTTCCCCATTTGAACAGGCAATGCCCTGGTGCCACCTCTAAATGAAAACTCTAAATAATTCAGATGGATAAAGCAGAAACCTTCTGAAAACTGTCTATTTTCCAACAAACCGTGTATGAAAGCGCACCATCTGTCCACATCTGGATAACCGTGGTCGGTAGCTTGACAATCCATGTGACTTTCCCCCACCTCTCAAAAGTGCGAGATCCCCGATCGAGAACATAAACAGAATATCCACAGGCCCCATGGCGACCCCGCTCATCCTCGCCTCCAGCTCTACCATCCGGCGGAAGCTTCTGGAATCGGCTGGTTTGTCGGTTCAGACGGCAGCAGCGCGCATTGACGAGGATATGATCCGCGACAGCCTCCTGGCGGAGGGGGCAACTCCGCGTGATGTCGCCGATACTCTGGCTGAGATGAAAGCCATGCGTACTGCCGAACGGTACCCAGAGGCGGTGATCATAGGCTGCGATCAGGTATTGGAGTTTCAAGGCGAGGTCTGGTCCAAGCCGGAGTCACCTCAGCAGGCGCAGGATCAGCTTGGCCTTCTGCGCGGCAAGACCCACCGTCTGCTGTCCGCCATTGTCGTCTGCCACCAGGGGCAACCCGTCTGGCGCCATGTCGGAATTGCCCGGCTGACGATGCGTGACTTCAGCGACAGCTATCTTGCAGCCTATCTTGCGCGAAACTGGCCAAGTGTTGGCCAGAGCGTCGGTGCTTACAAGCTGGAGGAAGAGGGTATCCGCCTGTTTTCCGCCATCGAAGGCGATCACTTCACGATCCTCGGCCTGCCGCTTTTGCCGTTATTGTCCTATCTGACCCTGAGAGGATTCATCGAGTCATGACTGCAGGCGCTGGAATACCGCTCGCCGGTGTCGTCGGCCATCCCATAGCCCACAGCCGCTCTCCGGCTTTGCATGGCTATTGGCTCAAACGCTATGGGATAAAAGGGCATTATATTCCGATGGATATTGCGCCTGCTGATCTGGCTGACGCCCTGAACATCCTGCCCCGCCTGGGCTTTGTTGGCCTGAACGTCACCCTTCCGCACAAGGAAGAGGTTCTGAAACTTGCCGACGTGATTTCTGATCGTGCCGCTTTGATCGGAGCGGCGAACACCCTGATTTTCCGCCGGGACGGCCGTATCCAGGCCGACAACACGGATGGGGCAGGCTTCATTGCCAATCTGCGGCAGGGCGCACCGGATTGGGTGCCGACAGCCGGTCCCGCTGTGGTATTCGGTGCGGGCGGTGCGGCACGCGCCGTGATCGCGGCACTTCTGGAAACAGGTGTCCCGGAAATCCGCCTGACCAATCGCACCCGACCCCGGGCCGAGGCGCTCAAGGCTGATTTTGGTGCCAAACTTGTTGTCGAGGACTGGGTTCAGGCGGGAAACATGCTCGAAGGCGCCACTACGGTTGTGAATACAACTTCGCTTGGTATGACGGGCAAGCCTGAATTTCGCATTCCACTTGATGCCCTCGAACCAGGGGCCACGGTCACCGATCTAGTTTACAACCCTCTTCGCACACCGTTTCTGGAACAGGCGGCCCAGCGCGGCTGTCATACCGTCGATGGGCTTGGCATGTTGCTTCATCAGGCGGCCCCGGGCTTTGAACGGTGGTTCGGTCATCGCCCCGAGATTGACGCCGATACCCGCGCGGCAGTGCTGTCGTTATGACCTTTCGGCTTGGCCTGACCGGCTCTATCGGCATGGGGAAATCCACCGTCGCAGGGTTTTTTCGCGCCGAAGGCATAGATGTGTGGGATGCCGATGCAGCCGTTCACCGGATGTATGGCCCTGGCGGGCAGGCCGTTGCCGCGATCTCTGCACTGTGCCCGGGGGCAATCGAGAATGAGGGTGTTTCACGTGAAACGCTCAAGCGTGAAATGGCGGCCCGTCCCGATCTGCTACCGCAGATCGAACAGATCGTTCATCCCCTGGTGGCCAGCGACCGGAAGCTGTTTCTGAACAATGCCGTCGCAGATATTGTGGTTTTCGACATTCCGCTGCTGTTCGAAAAGGGCACCGAAACGGAAATGGATGCCACACTTCTCGTCACTGCGCCCGCTGCCCTGCAAAGAACACGTGTGCTTTCCCGGCCCGGCATGACAGAACAGGCCTTTCAAATGATTCTGGCCCGTCAGATGCCCGACGCAGAGAAACGCCGCCACGCCACGCATATCGTGGAAACGCTCGCACTGGACCAGACGCACGCTTACATTCGCGCCCTTATCGCATATATTCGACGCCACCATGCGTGAAATCGTTCTCGACACCGAAACCACCGGCTTTGAACCCTCCGAAGGCCACCGCATCGTCGAGATCGGCGCGGTAGAACTGTTCAACCACATGCCGACCGGGCAGACCTATCACCAATACATCAACCCCGAACGCGCCATGCCCCGCGAAGCCTTCGAGGTGCATGGCCTTGGCGACGAATTCCTGCGCGACAAGCCGGTATTCCGCGCCATTGCGCAGACTTTTCTGGATTTCATCGGTGACGCGAAACTGGTCATCCACAACGCAGCCTTCGACGTGAAGTTCCTTAATGCAGAGCTTAAGGCGGTCAATCTTCCAGCACTTGGTTGGGATCGCGCCATAGACACGCTGGCGATAGCGCGCGCCAAATTTCCGGGCTCGCCCGCGTCGCTCGATGCCCTCTGCCGCCGCTTTGGCGTAGACAATTCCCGCCGCGAGAAACACGGCGCCTTGCTTGACAGCGAAATCCTGGCAGATGTCTATCTGGAGTTGATCGGCGGGCGTCAACCAGATCTCGTCCTTGCCCCCGCCAGGTCGGAGGCTGAAACCCAAAAGGTGACCTCTGCCGCGCAGACCTGGCGCGCCTATCAGCGGCCTTCCCCCCTGCCAGAACGCATTACGTCCGACGAGGCCGCGGCCCACGACAGCATGGTTCAAAAACTGGGCGACGCTTCGTTGTGGAAGCGCCGCCTGGTTTGATCTTTGCTGCCAAGATCAGTTCGGCTGCGAAGCCGGCTGTGTGGCTTGGGCCCGCCGGGCGATTTCCTGACGATAAAGCGCCACGAAATCCACATTGTCGATGTTCAACGCGGGAAAACCTCCATCGCGGGTCAGGTCCGAAATGATGCGGCGCGCAAACGGAAACAACATCCTCGGGCATTCGATCAGCAGGAACGGATGCAGTTGATCCTCCGGCACGCCCTCAACCTGAAAAATCCCGCCGTAATCCACTTCGCACAGAAACAGAGTTTCCCCGTTGGCTTTGTTGACCGAGGTCACGCGATATTTCGAAATCACATCGAACTGGTTCGGCGCAGGTCGTTTGCGGGCATCCAGACTGACGGCAACCTGAATGTCTGGCTTTACTTCGCTCGCATTGACGCCCGTTTGCGCGACCAT
>CALRKX020000174.1:0-5594 GCA_943368305.1 Erythrobacter sanguineus | reverse complement strand
CGGGACGCCCTTCGGCAAGGCAGGTGCCAATGCCATTGGTTCCCACCGCCGCCTCGGTCCACAAGGCGCCGGTCCAAAGACCCGCATCGGAGAAATCGCGGTCCTCGGCCCCGCGCCCCAGCCGTTCGACCGGAACCCCGTTGTCGGCGGCCAGAATGACGCAGGCCCCAAGGCCGCCCACCGCCAAAAACAGCCGCTCCAGCGCCGGGCGGGCAGCGCGCGACACCGGTTCCATCCGTTGACACAGGGCGGCAAATTCGGCGGTGGTCAGCCGGTCGGGCAGGATTTTCCGTTCCGGCGCTAGGCCGTGCATATGGGCAGAGCGCGCCCAGGACGCCACGATGGCAGACCGTGCCGCCTGATTGGCGGCAAGGGCTGCGGACACATTCGCCACATGGGCGCTGGCCTGTGACCTTGGGGTCATTCCTCCTCCTTGCTGCCAGATGGCTGCCAGCCCCTTTATCTGCCCCAGCACGCTGGCCATGAAAAGTCCGACTTTGGTGGCTGGGCGATATTCCCCGTTGGAAATATCGCAAGCGGCCCAATACCTGACAAGTCCCCAATGTGACAAGCCACTTGCCACTTGCCACTGGCCGCGTCGGGCAGGAGTATTGCGGCATGAGCGATACTCCCTCTCCCCGCCTGTTCCTGCGCATCCGGTTCGGCGATGCCGCGATGCTTGGCCCCGGCAAGGCGCAACTGCTGCAAGGCATCCGCGACAGCGGGTCAATCTCTGCCGCCGGGCGGGCGATGGCGATGAGCTACAAGCGTGCCTGGTCGCTGGTGGAAGAGATGAACGCCGCCTTTGCCGAACCGCTGGTCGCCAGCGCGCGGGGCGGAGCGGGTGGCGGGGGCGCGACACTGACTGCGACGGGAGAGCAGGTTTTGCAGCTTTATCAGACGGTCACGGCCCGCGCGGTTGAGGCCGGCGCGGCAGAGATTGCCCAGTTGCAGGGGCTGCTGCGGGCTGGGGATATGTCTGGCGGGAAATAGCGGTTGCCTTTCGGGCGCCGCCGGATATGTTTCATGAAACATATCGAAGAGGTTCCCATGCGTTTCGCCCCCCTGCTGGCCGCCGGTCTGGCGCTCGCCACCCCGCAGTTCGCCGCCGCCGAAGAGGTGGTGGTGTTCGCCGCCGCCTCTCTGAAAAACGGGCTGGATGAGTTTGCCGCCAAATGGCAGGCCGAAACCGGCAATACCGTGACGATCTCATATGGCGGGTCGAACCAACTGGCCAAGCAGATCATCGAGGGCGCACCGGCGGATGTGTTCATCTCGGCCGCCGTCAACTGGATGGACAAGGTGGGCGAGGCGGGCCTGATCGCCGAGGGCGCGCGGCAGGATCTGCTGGGCAATTCGCTGGTGCTGGTGGCCCATGGCAAGGGGGCAAAGCCGGTTCAGATTGCCAGGGGTTTCGATCTGGCGGCCCTGCTGGGTGATGGCAAGCTGGCGATGGGCATGGTCGATTCGGTGCCCGCCGGGCAATATGGCAAGGCCTCGCTGGAGGCGCTGGGCATCTGGCCGGCAGTCGAGGGGGCGGTCGCGCAAACCGAAAACGTCCGCGCCGCCCTTGCGCTGGTCTCCTCGGGCGAGGCGCCTTACGGCATCGTCTATGCGTCTGATGCGGTGGCCGATGACAATGTGACCGTGGTCGGCACCTTCCCCGAAGATAGCCACAAACCGATCATCTATCCGGCGGCCTTGCTGACCGGCAGCAAGGACGCGGCGGACAAGGCGTTCTACGAGGCGCTGTCCGGGGCCGAGGCCGATGCGGCGTTCGAGGCGCAGGGGTTTGTTGTCAATGAATGAGTGCGTAGGCAAATGAAAAGATGGCCCCGTCGATAGGCGGGGCCTTTTGGTCTTGGGGGCGGCCAGACACTGAAGGTTCGAGCAAGCGACGACGCAGACAGTTGTGCATCATCAGTCTTATCTCAATACTCCCCGCCCGTAGGCTCCCTTACGCATCCCTTTCCGCAATCCAGGCATGATCCGGGTCATTGGCAAACCGCCATTTCCGCAGCGGCCCGGCCATGACGTTCAGGTAATACAGCTCATAGCCATAAGGCGCGCCGCAGGGGTGGTGGCCTTTTGGCACCAGCGTGACATCGTGGTTCTTCACGGCCATCGTCTCATCCAGGCTGCCGTCCTCGGTATAAACCCGCTGGATGCCAAAGCCCTGCGCCGGGTTCAGGCGGTGGTAATAGGTCTCCTCCAGATAGGTCATCCGGGGAAAGTCATCCTCATCATGGCGGTGGCTGGGATAGCTTGACCAGTTCCCGGCGGGCGTGAACACCTCGGTCACCAGCAGGCTGCCCGCTACGTCGCGGCCCTCCATCGCGATGTTGTTGACATAGCGGGTGTTGGTGCCTTTGCCCCGTGGCGTCAGTTCAATCCCCTCCGGCCCCAGCCGCTGCGCTGCATGGCCCCCCTTGCCGGGCGCTGTACAAACCGCCAGCGTGCAAACCGTGGTCGCCACGGCGCGCCAGTCGCTGCCATTTGGCACATACAGGCAATGGGGCGGGGTTTTCTCAAACACATCCATCCGCTCGCCCATCTCGCCCCAGTCTTGCCCGGCGGCCTCAACCCGCGCCTTGCCCTCGACCAGCACCAGAATGACTTCGGTTTCGCCCGTCACCTCGGCTGCCACCTCACCCGGTTGCAACCGGTAAAGGCCGAAGCCGACATAGCCCCACCCCGCGCCGGCGGGGGTGACATCATGCACCTTGCCGGTTGTGCCCGACGGTTTCACCAGCAGATCGGCCATCCTGTTGCCCTTCATCTTGGCAAAAATACTCTGGGGGTCCGGGGGCTAGCTCCCGGCCGTGGTTCAGATCAACCCGGCTTCTTTCGCCAGCCGCTTGAGCGTGGCCAGACCCAAGGTCTGGTATAGCAGAGGATTGCGGAGTTTGGGGTCTTGTTCAGCCTCGATCACGATCCAGCCGTCATACCCCGCAGCCTTGAGGATTTTCAGCAAGGGCCCGAAATCCACCCCGCCCTCCTGGTCGCCCGGCACGGTGAAGGCGCCGCCGACAACGCCTTGCAGGAAAGACCAGCCCTCGGCGCGCACCCGTGCCGTGACGCTGGGGCGGATGTTCTTGGCGTGGAAATGGCGGACGCGGGCGGCGTGTCTGGTCAGCACCGCCACCGGATCGCCGCCGCCAAAGGTGCAGTGGCCGGCGTCAAACAGCAGGTGGGTATGCGGGCCGGTCGCGGCCATCAGCGCGTCGATTTCCTCTGGGCTTTCCACGATGGTGCCCATGTGGTGATGGTAAACCAGCGTCACGCCCTGATCGGCGAGATAGGCGGCAAACGCCTCCAGATTCTTGCCGAAATCCACCATTTCGGCGGCGGTCAGGGTGGGGCGGTCATTCACCGGCTTGCCCGCATCGCCGTGAATGGCGTTCGAGGTTTCGCAGACGATGCAGACCTTGCAGCCGTTGTGCTTCAGCTTGGCCAGATGGTGCTGAACCGCCGCAATCTCATCCTCGACCGACTGCACCAGCAGGTTGGTCGAATACCAGCCCGAGATGAATTTCAACCCATTGGCGGCCAGCAGGGCGCGCAGGGTCTCTGGCTCATCCGGCCAGCGATGGCCGTTCTCGATGCCGTCAAAGCCGATCTGGCGGCCCGCTTCATCGAGAATGCGGGCGGTCGGGATGTCGGCGCCGATGGACTGGTCATCGTCATTCGCCCAGGCGATGGGGTTGGTTCCGAATTGAATCATGTCTGCTGCCTCAGTTGCCCAGCCATTGGCGGGCGGTGTTCTGTTCGTAATTTTCGCGCGCCGCATTCACTTCGCTGCGGTCAGAGACCTCTGGCACGGCCACATCCCACCAGGTGCCCCCGGCGCCGGTGCCGGGCAGGGGATCGGTGTCGATCAGGATTACGGTGGGAATGGTTGCACCCTTGGCCTTCTGCATTTCCACTTCCAGATCGGGGATGCTGGCCACCTTGACCACATTCGCCCCCATGCTGCCCGCATGCGCCACAAAGTCGATGTTCGACGGGTTCACATGGTAGCTGTCATCCAGCAGGTTGTTGAACGGCGCAGAGCCGGTAGAGGTTTGCAGCCGCCCGATGCATCCGTAACCGCGGTTGTCGGTCAGCACGACAGTAAAGGGCACGCCCATCATCACCGCCGTCGCAAGCTCGGAATTGGCCATCATGTAGCTGCCGTCTCCGACCATGCAGACCACATCTTTTTCGGGGGCCGCCATCTTGATGCCAAGGGCACCCGCCACCTCATATCCCATGCAGCTAAAGCCATATTCCATGTGATAGCCGCCCTGCGCCGCGCGCCACAGCACATGCAGCGCGCCCGGCATGGTGCCTGCGGCGGACATGACGACCGATTGCTTGCCGGTGTTGCGCTGCACCGCGCCGATCACCTGCGCATCGGTGGGCAGGGTGTTGGCGATGGGGGCAGCCAGCAGCGCATCGGTGGTGCGGAACCAGTCGGTGCGGGCGGCAAAATCGGGGTCGGCAAAGCGGTGCTGGCCAAGGGCGGCACCGATTTTCTCGATGCAGATTTTCGCATCCCCCACAAGGCTTTGCGCGCCGCGCTTGGCGGCATCATAGCCGTGAATGTTGATCGACAGCAGCTTGCGGTTCGGCGCGCTGAACACGGTCCACGACCCGGTGGTGAAATCCTGAAACCGGGTGCCGACACCGATCACCAGATCCGCCTCGGCCGCCAGTCTGTTGCCGCAGCCGGTGCCGGTGACGCCGGGAGAGCCGAAGTGCAGCGGGTCTTCCCAATCGACCGCCCCCTTGCCAGACTGGGTTTCGACCATCGGGATGTTATGGGTGCGGGCAAAGGCGGCCAGCGTCGCCTCGGCACCGGAATAGATCACCCCGCCGCCGGTGACGATCAGTGGGTTCTTGGCGGCCTTGATCGCGGCAACGGCGGCCTCCAACTCCCGCTGGTCGGGTTCGGGGCGGCGGATGTGCCAGACCTGGGGCTCGAAGAATTCCACCGGATAGTCATAGGCCATTGCCTGTGTATCCTGACAGAAGGCCAGGCAGACCGGCCCGCAATTCGCCGGATCGTGCATCACGCGGAAGGCGCGGGGCAGGGCGGACAGCAGATGCTCGGGGCGGGTGATCCGATCAAAATAGCGCACGACGGGGCGGAAGCAGTCGTTGGCCGAAATTGTGCCGTCATCGAAATCTTCGATCTGTTGCAGCACCGGGTCGGGCGCGCGGCTGGAAAAGACATCGCCCGGAATGAACAGCACCGGCAGGCGGTTGACATGTGCCAGCCCCGCCGCCGTGACAAGGTTCAGCGCCCCCGGCCCGATCGAGGTGGTGACGGCCATGGCCTTGCGCCGCTTGTGCGTTTTTGCATAAGCGATGGCGGTGTGTGCCATGGTCTGTTCATTGTGGCCGCGCCATGTGGGCAGCACGTCGCGGTGGGCGTGCAGCGCCTCGCCAATGCCCGCTACGTTGCCATGGCCGAAAATGGCCCAGACGCCTTCGATGAAGCGCTCGCCTTCGGGCGTCATCTGCACCGACAGCCAGCGCATCATCGCCTGCGCAGCGGTAAGCCGAATGGTTGTCATGCTGCGGTCTCCTCGGTGGGGCGGACATTGTCC
>CALRKX020000173.1:0-5595 GCA_943368305.1 Erythrobacter sanguineus | reverse complement strand
CGAGCCGCGCTCGATCAGTTCACGGCGCAGGGCGGCGGCATTGGTCAGGTTGCCGTTATGGGCGATGGCGGCGCCGCCCATCGAAAACTCGCCGAAAAAGGGCTGCACATCGCGAATGGCGGTGGCACCTTTGGAGCCGGCGGTGGAATAGCGCACATGGCCGATGCCTATGGAACCGGGCAGGGTGGCAATCACATCGGCCTTGGTGAAGTTGTCACGCACATAGCCGAAACGGCGTGCCGAGTTGAAACCGTGTTCCGGGTGATGGGTGACGATGCCACCCGCCTCTTGCCCGCGATGTTGCAGGGCGTGCAGGCCAAGGGCGACAAAGCTGGCGGCGTCGGTCACGCCGACCACGCCGAAGATGCCGCACTCTTCCTTCAGCTTGTCACCGTCTTCTAGGGGCTGAAACGGGTGGGCGGGGAAGCGGCGCATGGGCTCTCCGAATCCTGTGGGCTTATGGCGCACCATGTAGGCCCTCGCCGCCGGGAAGTCACCCCCGGAAAGTCACGGTTCCGTGACGATCAGTTGCTGGCAGGTGCTGTCTGCCCTGCGGCGGGCGCGGGGGCAGGCGTTGTGCCCGTGCAAACGGCAGTCAGGCTGTTGTAGCGCGACACGATCCAGCCCGGCGCATCATCGGGCACGGCGGCATCGATATTGGCCTGGAACGAGGCGAAAATCTTGGCCGAGCGCGAGTCGTCCACCATTGGTACGGTGTTCGCAGCCACGGCGCGGTCATAGACCAAGAAGGCCACGCCGACCAACAGGATGCCGCGCACCACGCCAAACAGGAAGCCCAGCCCCTGATCGATGCCGCCAAGGGCAGAGCGTTGCACGACCGAGGAAAACAGCGGCGTGAACAGCGAGGCCAGAATCAGGCCCACGGCAAACACGGCGGCGAAAGAGGCGATGATAGACAGTTCGCAACTGTCGCCCAGGAATTTGCCGACCATCGGCAGTTCCTTGACCAAGGGTTGTGCGGCGGGGGCAAAAGCATACCCCAGCATCGCCGCGCCGATCCAGCCGACAATCGCCATCGCCTCGCGGACAAAGCCGCGCGAATAGGCCAGGATCGCCGACATCACGATGATCACGGCAACGCCCGCGTCAACCAGGGTAAAGCCTTCCATTCGTCCCCTCCGGCGGGTCTCAGCCCGCTCCGAACATCTCTCCGGTAAAGGCGGTAAGGTCGGGCATTTCCCGAACGCTCATCCCCTCGACCACGCTTGCCTTTGACCGGCTGGGCGCAATGGCTTGTGAGAAACCAAGTTTCGCTGCCTCTTTCAACCTGTTTTCGGTCTGTCCCACGGGGCGCAGTGCACCCGACAGGCTGATTTCGCCGAAAAGTACCGTTTCCGGGGGAATTGCGACATCCTCGCGCGCCGAAAGCAGGGCTGCGGCCACCGCAAGGTCGGCGGCGGGTTCGGTCACCCGCATGCCGCCGGCCACGTTCAGAAACACATCCAGCCCGGCGAACGGAATGCCGCAGCGTGCCTCCAGCACCGCCAGAATCGTCGAAAGCCGCCCCGAATCGAGGCCGACCACCGTGCGGCGCGGCGTGCCAAGCGGGCTGGGGGCCACCAGCGCCTGAATCTCGGTCAGCACCGGCCTTGTGCCCTCGATCCCGGCAAACACCGCCGAACCGGGGTTCGGCTGGCCGCGTTCCGACAGAAACAGGGCCGAGGGGTTGGTGACCTGTGCCAGACCATCGCCGGTCATCTCGAACACGCCAATCTCATCCGCCGGGCCAAAGCGGTTTTTCACCGCGCGCAGGATACGGAACTGATGGCCGCGCTCGCCTTCGAAATACAGAACCGTATCGACCATGTGTTCGACCACGCGCGGCCCGGCAATCTGGCCGTCCTTGGTGACATGGCCGACAAGAACCACCGCCACCCCGCGCCGCTTGGCAAAGGTCACCAGCTCATGCGCCGCCGCACGCACCTGGGAAACGCTGCCAGGGGCCGAGTCGACGGTATCAAGCCACATGGTCTGGATCGAATCGATGATCGCAAGGCCGGGGCGTTCGGCATCCAGCGTGGTCAGGATGTCGCGCAGGTTGGTTTCCGCGCCCAATCGCACCGGCGCATCGGCAAGGCCAAGGCGTTGCGCCCGCATCCGCACTTGCGCGCTGGCCTCTTCGCCAGAAATATACAGGCATGACAGCCCCCTGCGGGCAAAACTTGCCGCCGCCTGCAACAGCAGGGTGGATTTGCCGATCCCCGGATCGCCGCCCACCAGGATGGCCGAGGCTGGCACCAGCCCGCCCCCCAGCACCCGGTCCAGCTCTTCCATGCCGGAACCCACACGAGGGGGGGGCGCCTCTACCCCCGACAGGTCGGACAGGGCCACGGTCTTGCCCTTGCCCCCCAGCGCCTTGGGGCCTGCCGATAACGGCGATTCCTCGACAATCGAGTTCCAGGCCCCGCAAGCCTCACATCGGCCCTGCCATTTGCGATGCGACGCACCGCAGGCGGTGCAGGTGAAATTGGGTCCGGCTTTGCTCATCCCTGCATCTGACCCGGTTCGGTGGGGGGCTTCAAGCCTTGGTTCTGGCCGAGACCAGAAGCGAGGCGAGAATGCAGCCGGTAAACAGCCACAGCCCCCAGGCGGTTTCCACCGTCACCACCCCCGCGCCCTTGGCCAGCACGATGTAAAGCGCGATCAGGAACACATCTGCCATGGCCAGCTTGCCCAACACCGCCAGAACCGGCAGGGCGGCTGGTTTCAAAAGATCGAAATGGATCAGCGACAGCCCGATGGTTTTGGCATAGGGCGCAAAGACCGCAAGGAACGTCACCAGCAGCGCCAGCGCCGCATCGGTGCCCCACAAGGATTGCAGTCCGGTCACCACCGAAATTTCATCCATCCCGAACAAGGGCAGCACGGCGGCGCGCATCAGCGGCGCGAACCACGACAGCGGGAACAGGATAAGCAGAGCCAGGTTCAGCCAGCGCATTCAGCGCACCGATTCAATTGGCCCATGTGCCCGGCCATGGATGAACTGCCGCACATAAGGGTCTGGTGTCGCATCCAATTCCGAAACCGGGCCGGTCCACTGGATCACACCCTCATGCAGCATCGCCACCCGGTCGGCGATGGCGCGGACGGAACTCATGTCATGGGTTATGGTCATGGCAGTGGCGCCCATTTCCACCACGATCTCGCGGATCAATTCATTGATGACGCCCGACATGATCGGGTCCAGCCCGGTTGTCGGTTCATCAAAAAAGATGATCTCAGGGCTTGCGGCGATGGCACGGGCAAGGCCCACGCGCTTTTGCATGCCGCCCGACAGTTCGGCAGGAAACAAGTCGGCCACTTCGGGTTTCAGCCCCACGCGGCGCAGCTTTTCCACCGCAATCTCGCGCGCTTCGGCCTTGGGCCGCTTCAGGCTGCCGCGCAGCAGGCGGAAGGCGACGTTTTCCCAGACGCGCAGGCTGTCAAACAGCGCGCCGCCCTGAAACAACATGCCGAACCGCGCCAGAAAGGCATCGCGGTCAGTGCGGGTGACATCCGCCCCATCCAGCGTGATCGTGCCCTGATCGGGCCGCACCAAGCCCAGAATGCACTTGAGCAGCACCGATTTCCCGGTGCCCGACCCGCCGATCACCACCATCGATTGCCCCTTGGGGATCACCAGATCCACCCCACGAAGCACACGGTTGTCACCAAAGGCCTTATGAACGCCGGAAAGTTCGATCATGCTGAAAAGAACACCTCTGTCAGCAGATAGTTCGAGGCCAGGATCAGGACCGAAGCCGCCACCACCGCCGCCTTGGTCGCCGCCCCCACGCCCTGCGCGCCGCGGCCAGAGGTCATTCCCATGTAGCAGCCCATCAGCGCCACCAGAAACCCGAACACAGCCCCTTTGACCAGACCAGAGCCGATATCCCAGAATTGCAGGAAATCGAGCGTGTTCTTCAGATAGCCGGCAGAGTTGAAATCCAGCCGCGAAATCGCGACCAGCCAGCCACCCGCAATGCCGATGCTGTCGCCCACCGCCACCAGAACCGGCACAGCCAAGGTGGCCGCCAGAATGCGCGGAACCGCCAGATATTTCATCGGGTTGGTCGATAGCGTGGTCAGTGCGTCGATCTGCTCGGTCACCTTCATCGTGCCAAGCTCGGCGGCGATAGAGCTGGCGACCCGTGCCGCCACCATCAACCCGCCCAGCACCGGCCCCAGTTCCCGCGTCATGCCGATGGCCACGATCTGCGGCACCACCGCCTCGGCATTGAACCGCGCGCCCCCGGCATAGATTTGCAGCGCCAGCGCGCCTCCGGTGAAAATGGCGGTCAGGCCCACCACGGGCAGGGACAACCAGCCGATCTGGATCAGGGCGGTCAGGAATTCGCGGCCATAGAACGGCGGGCGGAACAGATGGGTGACGGCCTCGCCCGCGAACAGGGCGACGCGGCCAAGGGCTGCCAGCGCCCGCAGCACCGGGCGGCCAAGGGCGGCCAGCGGCGAGGCTATGCTCACGTCCGGCCTTCCAGATAGCGGCGGGTATAGCGAGGGCCAAGGCTGGTCAGAATCTCATAGCCAATGGTGCCCGCCTCATCAGCCAGATCGTCGGGGCCTTGATGCGGACCCAGAATGTCCAGCGATTTCGGAATTTCCGGCAGATGGCTGATATCCACCGTGATCAGGTCCATCGACACCCGGCCCACCAGCGGGCACGGCGTATCGCCGTCCCACAGCACCGCCCGGTTCGACAGGCCACGGCGCAAGCCGTCAGCGTAACCGGCGGGCAGGGTGGCAATCAGCGACGGCTGCTCTGCCACCCAGCTTGCGGCATAGCCCACCGCTTCGCCCGGTGCGACTTCGCGGGTCTGGACGATGGGCAGCGACAGGGTAACGGCGCGCAAGGCCCCCTCGTAAGGCAGCCCGCCATAAAGGCCGATGCCGGGCCGCGTCAGGTCGAAATGATAGCGCGGACCCAGCAGAATGCCCCCGGTCGCGGCAAGGGAGCGCGGCACGCCGGTGCCCTCGGTCATGGCGTGGAAGTTGGCCAGTTGCAGTTCGTTCAGCGCATGGTCCGGCTCATCGGCGCAAGCAAGATGCGACATGAGAAGTTCGGGCGAGGCCTCCAGCACAAAGGGGGCTGCCGCCTCCCATTCCGCCTCTTCCATGCCAAGGCGGTTCATGCCGGTATCAAGCTGCACGCCAAAGGCATGGCCGGGCAGCGATTCCAGATGGCGCGTCACCTGATCGAGACTGTTCAGCATCGGCGTCAGATCAAGGTCCGAGATCATCTCGGTATCACCCGCCATATGGCCCGACAGCACGCAGATCTGCGGCCCCGGTCCCAAGGCCCGACGCACCTGCGCCCCTTCTTCGGCGACAGCGACGAAGAAGCGTCGCGCACCGGCATGGGCCAGGGCGCGCGCCACGCGGTCTGCGCCAAGGCTGTAAGCGTTGGCCTTGACCACGGCGGCGGTTTGCACGCCCGAAGCAGAGGCGCGGTCAAGCGCGCGCCAGTTGGCGGCGATTGCGTCGAGGTCGATGGTGAGGAGTCCGGTTGCCATGGCAGGGGTTTTGACATCTGGGCGGCGCGGGTCAAGCGGAAATTCCCCAAAACGGGGGGCCGGT
>CALRKX020000172.1:0-5603 GCA_943368305.1 Erythrobacter sanguineus | reverse complement strand
AACGACCGGGCGGCAAACAACCCCTCGCCCGTGGACAGATCGAAGGCGAAAATCACCTCACGCCGGTTGGGGCCGCTGCCATCACGGCGCAGCGCCTTGTCGCCATATTTGCGCAAGACCAGCACCCCCCGCGGATCGGCTCGCGCCTCTGACAGACCGGCGGCAAGCGACAGCGCCTCCAGCAAGGTATGGCTTTGCTTTTCAAAGAAAACCGTACGCTCCACACCAGCCGCGCCCAGAACGACGATGCTGCGGGGATCCTCCTCGACCACCACACGGTCGCCGCCGCGCATCAGGATGTCGCGCGACGGGTCGCGATACAGATCCTTGGCCAATGCCGCATAGGCCGCCCCGCCGCGTTGCAGCCGCACGACCGGATTGCGCAGGCCGGGAGGAATGCCGCCACCCTCGGCCAGAAGGCTGAGGATGGTGACCCCTCTGGCGGCAACCGGATAGCGGCCGGGCCGCTGCACACCGGCAACCAGATCAAGCATGTTCTGCTCGCCGCCCGCCACGGCAAGCTGGACCTGCGCTGAAGGGGCAATGACGCTGAGTTTCTGCTGAATCTGCGCGCGGGCGTCTTCGGGATTCAACCCCGCAACCTTGATGGTTTCGACATAGGGCACAAAGACGCTGCCATCCGGGGCAACGGTCAGTTCCGTCAATTGTGCCGCGCGCTGTTCCACCGTGGTCAGCAGCGAATTTTCCTGCGGATCCCAGATCGTGACATGCAGCACATCGCCCGGCCGGATCGCGCGCGCGACCTGCGCCTGCGCCTTGCCGGGCCAGCCAAAGCCCACGCCAGTACCGGTGGAGGGCCAGCTTTCGACGGCGGCCAAATTGGCTTGGCCCACAGAGATCACCTGATAGATGGCTTCGGCCTTTTGGGCGGCGGCGTCGCCGATCACCTGACGTTTCAGCGCCGCACCCCGAGGGGCCGCACAACCGCCGATCACCGACAGGGCCAGAACGACCCCCAGAATGCGACCTGCCCGTTTCACTGCCCGCCCTCGATTTTGTTCAGATTATTGGCGATGTTGCGCTGTTGTCAGCGATTGTTCCGATAGCGGAAGGGCCGTCGTGATTCAACCATCACGCGATTGGGCCCGCAAGATTGCTGCCCGTCTGCGGTGGACAAGCCACAACCCCGCACCAAGCACCAGAACCGCAAGCAGCGTGGCAGAGCCGTAAGACAGCCACCCCGCCAGTTGCTCATGCGCCCGCCCGAACAGGTAGCCCAGAACGAACAGCGCCAGCGTCTTTGGGATCGAGGCCAGCGTGTTCAGCAGAATGAACCGTCCCAGCCCGACCCGCGCCACCCCGGCCGCGATCAGCACGGCAAAGCCTGCCGCATGGGTCAGCTTGCCCAGGACCAGCAGGCGCACGTCATTCTGACGGATTGCGCGGACCAGGGGCACCATCCGCTCTCGCGGCACGCGCAGGCGCGGTCCGATCAGCGGCAGACGGTCCAGCCGCAACCCGCGCCCGGCGGCATAAAGCAGGCAGTCCCCCGCCACATCGGCCACCACCAGACAGACCACCGCAGGCAGCGCCGACAACAGGCCCAGCGACACCAGCCAGCCCGCAATGAGGGTGACCACCGGCCCCTCGATCACGCCAAGGGGGGCCAGAACCCACAGGCCATGGGTGGCGATCTGGTGGATGATTTCGGCTCCGGTGGTCATGGCGTTCTGCGCGGCTGTCTCATGCGATGCGCACCTAAGATGCCCTGACGGCGGGGGCAACCGCCGTCAGGGCACAAGATCGTAAAGCTGACTGCCCAGTTGCAGCCAGATCGCATCCTGCCACGCGCCATCGACCAGCGCCCAGATGATCTGGCCGGTGGGTTTGTAGATGACAAAGGCCTCTGCCACATCGGGTGACCCGGCAGAGGTGCCGTCAGCATCCGCGGTATAGGCGTAATTTACCTGAAACTGATCGGCCCGCGCCCCCGACTGGCCAAACAGCAGCCGGTCGCCCTCGGCCCCGGAATAGTCCTGTATCCAGTCCGATCCATGGTCGGAAATGCCAAGGTGGTAAAAACGGTCCGCCCCCATGCCGCCGTTCAGCCGGTCATTGCCAAAGCCGCCGTTGATCCAGTCATCGCCGTCATTGCCATAGATCACATCGGCACCGGGTCCACCCGACAGCACATCATTGCCTTCGTTCCCGATCAGCGTATCCGCCCCCGGCCCACCATCCACCGTGTCATTGCCCAGACCACCCGATTGCGAATCATTGCCGCCACCGCCGAAAAGCTGGTCATTGCCCGCGCCGCCATAGATCACGTCGCGCAGATCGCCGTCATCAGGGCCGCCGTAAAGCGCATCATCGCCCATGCCACCATCCAGCGTATCGCCGCCAAACCCGCCATATAGCGTGTCATTCCCGTCCTCGCCGCGCAGCACGTCATTGCCGTCATCACCCCACAGCAGATCATGGCCAGCGCCGCCCAGTAAGCTGTCGGCCCCAAGGGCACCGTGCAGCTGATCTTCACCGTCGCCACCCAGAACCGTGTCATTGCCCGCGTCGGCGTGCACCGTGTCATTGCCGCCCAGCGCGTCGATATGGTCGGCCAAGGGGCTGCCTTGCAGCAGATCATGCCCTTCGCTTCCCGCGCTGCCCAAGCCCGGCTGCAAGACCCCACCGCGCATCCGCCAGACCCAAAGGCCGGTCAGCCCGGTGTTGCCCGCCACCTCATCCAGCAGCGCCAGATCGCTGGTGGGCAGCAGAGTGACCGGAGCACCCCCAATGCTGGACAGCAGCGCCCGTGCACCCGCATCATCCGGGGCGGTGCCGGTTGTCCAACCCACCAGCTCATACCGGAAGACGATGTCAAAATCGCCGCCGCCCCTATCATAAAGCTGCATCTGCACACGGTTGGGCGTGGTGGTATCGCGGCGATAAACGCCCACCATGTCCCAGGTGACGGTCAGGCAATCATTCGCCTGATCCAGATCGACATGGATCTGGCCGCTTTCCACCCCCTCGCCCCGCAGGCGGGTATCAGCGTCACCCCAGAAGGGCGCGATCAGGTTGGCATTGGGCTGGGCATTGGTCACCGAGGGATAGGCGGCGAAGACAGTACCCAGCGATACGGTGCCATTGGTGTTCACCCAGATGTCGGTGGCGGCGATCGGCTGGCCGAAATAGTTCAGCCCCGCCTCGAATATGGCCGAGGCGTCAAGGTGCAGCGCGGTATCGTCGCCCCGGTCAACCGCAACCTCGCCATAGCCTGTGCTGCCGCCAAGGCCGGTCACGGCGGTTCCGGTGCCGGTGATCGTTCCCATGGCCGGCCTTTCCCAATCGGGCCGATCTTGCGCCAATCGGGTTGAGCAATGCTGAATCGCCAGCGAAATGTCGCCGTGCCTCTGGTCACGGACGGGTTGGCTTCCCAGATCGGGCACTACGGGGGGCATGGCATGCAGCGAAGGCAGGTTCTGGCGGGTATGGCGGCGGCGGCTGGGCTGGCGGGGGTGGCGGCATTGCGGCCAGCCGCTGTGCCTGCGCTGCCCCGACTGGTGCCTCCCGTCGGGCCGCTGACAACCTACCATCTGGGCCACAGCCTTGTAGGCCGCGACATGCCCGCCATGCTGGCGCAGATGGCGGGGCATGAACAGGCCAGCCAGTTGGGCTGGGGCGCGTCACTGGCGCAGCACCGGCAGGGCGACGTGCCGGGGTTTGCGGTGGAAAACGCCCATCCCGGCCACCGCCCGGTGGCCAAGGCGCTGGCCACTGGCGGCTATGATGCGCTGATCCTGACCGAGATGGTCGAGCTGCGCGATGCCCTTCGCTGGCACGACAGTGCGGCGGAACTGGCGCATTGGGCCACGCTGGCGAAAGCGGCGAATCCGGCGATACGGGTGTTCCTGTATGAAACCTGGCACCGGCTGGATGACGCTTCGGGCTGGCTGGAACGGATTGACAGCGATCTGCAAGCGCTGTGGCTGGACCGGCTGCTCTATCCCGCCGTTCGCGAGGCCGGGCCGATCTATCTCATTCCCGGCGGGCAGGTGATGGCGGCGGCCGCGCGGGCGGCGGAAGCGGGCCTGGTGCCCGGCCTGACCGACCGGCGGCACCTCTTTGCGACAGGTAAGGATGGCCGTCCCGACACGATCCATTTCAATGACCTGGGCGCCTGGCTGATGGCGATGACCCATTTCGCCGTGATGTATCAGCGCCCGCCCCTTGGCCTGCCGCACCGGCTGGCCCGCGCCGATGGCAGCCCGGCAGATTCGGTGCCCAATGCAGCCGCCCCGGTGTTGCAACAGGTGGTCTGGCAGGTCGTGACCGGCTATCGTGCGACCGGCATGGTGGCAGCGGTCGGATGATATGAGTGTGCTGGGTCTTCTGTTTCAGGTTCTGTTCATCGGCCACAGCCTTGTCGGCCCCAATTTGCCCGATCTTGTCGAGGCGGCGCTGGACCAGATGTCCGGCCCCAGCGTGATCGAAGCGCAGGTAATCAACGGCGCCTCGCTGGGCTATAACTGGGACCATTCGCAAGAGGCCGAGGGCGTGGACGGTCGGGCAAGGCTGGCGCGGGGCGGGGTGGATGTGCTGATCCTGACCGAAGCCCAGCCGATTGCCATGCAAGAGGGCAGCGCCGAACAGGTCGCGCGCTTTGCCGCGCTGGCGCAGCAGGCGAACCCCGATGTGCGGGTGTTCCTGTATGAAAGCTGGCCCAGCCTTGCCAGCGGCCCCGGCATGGCTATTCCAGGCGATCCTGGGGCCGGAACCCCTTGGGCTGACCGGGTCGGGAAAGAACTTGCCCTATGGGAGAGCATTGCCGCCAAGGCCAGCGCCAAAGGCGTGCCCGTATCTGTCATCCCCGCCGGGCAGGCGATGCTGGCGCTGTCTCAGGCAATGGCGGCTGGCAAGGTGCCGGGCCTGACCGATCTGCGGCAGGTATTCACGGATGATACCCATCCCGATGGCAAGGGGCTGTATTTCCTGGCCATGGTGCAAGCGGCAGCCATCGCTGGAAAATCGCCCGAGGGCCTGCCCGCACGGCTGACCCGCAACTGGCTGTCGCGCGAGGCGGTGATTACCGACGCGCAGGCCCGCGCCTTTCAGACCATCGCGTGGCAGGTGGTCTCGACCTATCGGCCCAAGGTCGCCTTGCCTGCGGCCGCTGCGGTGCAACTGAGCGGGGTGACAAACCCCAACCTTGCGCTGGGGCTGGCAGGGGTGAATGACTGGACGGTGCAGCAACCCTTTCTGGATGTGATGAAAACCGCGCGCCCCTGGGTGGGCCATTTGCCCGGACAATGGGGCGGCTGGAGCCATGATGACCTTGCCGCCAAAGGCTATCTGGATGCCAATGGCTGGCCCAAGGCCCTGCCGCCAGAACTGACCGGGATCACCACGCTGATCCTGACCGATCTGCCCGATACGGCGGGCGGTGTGGCGGGGCGCTATGTGCTGACATGGCAAGGCGACGGCACGCTGAAGGTGGATGGTCGCGCCCGCATCGCCAGCGCCACGCCGGGGCGGATTCTGTTCGATTATTCGCCCGGCGAAGGTGCGGTTCTTTTGACCATCAGCGCCACCGAACCGGCAAACCCCATTCGCAACATCCGCGTGGTGCGCGAAGACCGCGAGGG
>CALRKX020000171.1:0-5628 GCA_943368305.1 Erythrobacter sanguineus | reverse complement strand
CCTCGGGCAAGGTGCTGGGGCTGTCCTCCGATCTGGCGCTGTCTGGTCAGATCAGTGCGCAGGTGGCAATCCTGTCGCGATTGTCCGGTCTGGCGGGTCGGCCCTTGGGTGGCGCGGGGCAAGTGGCCGTGGCGGGCAGCTATAGCCCGCTGACCGGCGCGTTCGATGGCACCGCAGCGGTGCAGGGCACCGATCTGTCCGCAGGTATCGCCGAGGTGGACGGGGTGCTGAAGGGCCAATCGCAGGTCACCCTGTCTGCCCGGCGTGATCAGACCGGCACCACACTGCGCAGTCTGGCCTTGCAGGCAACCAGCCTGACCGCCAGTGCCAAGGGCACGTTCGCCAGCGCGGGCACAGCCCTGACCGGTGATGTCACCTTTGCCGATCTGTCGGTTCTGGGGCCGGGCTATGGCGGCGCGCTGGCCGGCAAGGCCACCGTCAGCGGCCCTGCCGACAGGCTGGCGCTGACGCTGGATGCCAAGGGCACCAATCTGCGCACCGGGCAAGCAGAGGCCGACAAGCTGCTTCGCGGCCAAAGCACTGTGACACTGGCCGCAACAGCCACTGCGGGCAAGGTGGTGCTGGACCGCGCCGATATTCGCAACCCGCAGGTCCAGGCCACGGCAAGTGGTGTGGCCGATGGGGCCAGCCAACGGCTGACCATCAACGCGAAACTGGCCAATCTGGGCCTGTTGCTGCCCGATTTTCCCGGCGCAATGACGGTTTCGGGCACAATCCTGCAAAGCGCCGCCAGTCTTGATGTTGATCTTGCTGGCCGGGGGCCGGGCGGGATTGATGCCACCGTCAAGGGCAAGGTGGCGCCTGATTTCCGCTCGGCCAACCTGGCGCTGGCCGGGCGGGCGCAAGCGGCGCTGGTCAACCCCTTCCTTGCGCCGCGCTCTATTCAGGGCGACGTGAGTTTTGACATGAATATGAACGGCCCACTGGCGGTTTCGTCACTGTCGGGCACGGCGACCCTGTCGGGCGGGCGGTTTTCTGATCCCGGCTTCAAGTTTGCGCTGCAGGATATGGCGGCTCGGGCCGATATTTCTGGCGGGCAAGCCCGCATCAGCGGCACGATTCCGGTTTCAACCGGCGGATCGATTGCGATTGGCGGCACGATCGGCACCGCAGCGCCCTATGCAGGTAATCTTGCGCTGGGGCTGCGCGGGGTCGTGTTGCGCGACCCCACGCTTTATGAAACCCGGCTGAATGGGGATCTGACCGTGAAGGGCCCGCTGGCCGGTGGTGCCATCATTGCCGGACGCATCGCGCTGGCCGAGACCGAGTTGCGTGTGCCGTCAACCGGCTTTGGCGGGGCGGCGGGGCTGGACGGGCTGCGCCACATCGCAGAACCCGCCGATGTGCGGGCAACCCGCGCACGCGCCGGACAGCTTGGCACCGGCGCGGCGACTGGCAGGACGGGCAGCGGCCCGTCTTATGGGCTGGATGTCACGCTGTCGGCGCCGAACCAGGTGTTCGTGCGCGGCCGGGGTCTGGATGCCGAACTTGGCGGAGAGTTGCGCCTGAACGGCACGACCGCCGCCGTGGTCCCGACGGGCGCGTTTGACCTGATCCGCGGACGGCTGGATATTCTGGGCAAGCGGCTGGACCTGACCGAAGCACGATTGCAGATGGAGGGTGAACTGGTGCCCAACATCCAGATTGTCGCCTCGACCGAGAATGACGGCATCACCACCGGAATCGAGATTGACGGCCCCGCCACCAACCCCACGGTCGGCTTTACCTCCAGCCCAGATCTGCCGGATGAAGAAATTCTGGCGCAATTGCTGTTCGGGCAAGACCTGCAAAGCCTGTCGGCATTTCAGGCCCTTCAACTTGCCAATGCGGTGGCCACCCTTGCCGGGAAAGGCGGCGGCGGCATCGTGAACAAGCTGCGCCAAGGGTTTGGGCTGGACAATCTGGATGTGCGCACCTCGGCCTCCGGGGGGGCAGAGGTGACGGCGGGCAAGTATCTGGGCAAGAACCTTTACAGCGAGTTTTCGGTGGATGATCAGGGCAAAAGCCAGGTGAACCTGAACCTTGATGTCAGCAAATCGGTCACCGCCAAGGCGCGTGCCAGTTCTGACGGATCAACCGGCATCGGGATTTTCCTGGAGAAAGACTACTAGGCCGCCGCCCCGTCACGCGCCGCGCCCAGGATCGTGTCGCTGACATGATCCAGCGCCAGCGCGGCGGCCCCCTGCGCCCAGACCAAATCTCCCCAGGCGTGAATTTCGATGGGCGGGCGCGGCCGACCGGTGGCGATGACAAGGCTGTCCATCTCGGCCAGGGTTTCATCGGCATAAAGGTAGTCATAGCGCATCCGTTCACCCGACAGGATGATCAGCGCGGGGTCGAACAGGTTGACCACATTGGCCAGCCCGACCGCCAGATACCGCCCCGCCCGGCGAAAGATGCTGCGCGCGGTGGCATTGCCAGCCTTGGCTTGGGCAAACAGGCTTTCCAGCAGCAGGGTCACGCTTTGATCCTCGCGGTGGGTCCAGTTCAGCGCGGTCGTCGCTTCTCGTGCCAGGGCATAGTCGGCGACATAGGCCTCCAGACAGCCGCGCTGGCCACAGCGGCACAGGGCGCCATCAAGCTGCACCTTGGTATGGCCCAGTTCCATCCCGACATTGCGCGCCCCGCGATAGATGCGGTGGTTCATCACAAAGCCCATACCCACGCCATGTTCGATGGTGACCACGGCAAAATCGGCCAGTTGCCGCCCCGCGCCAAACCACAGTTCCGCCAGCGCGATCAGGTTCGCATCATTGTCGATGGTGGCGGTCAGACCCAGCCGTGCCGTGGCGGCAGCGGCAAAATTTACCCCCCGCTCTGTCAGGACCGAAGACCACAGCACCACCCCTTCGGCACAATCGACAAAGCCGGGCACACCGATGCCCAGCGCCGAAAGCTGATGGCGCGCCACGCCGGCCTTGGCGCAAACCCGCGCCAGCAATGCCTCTACATCATCCAGCAGGGCCTGCGTCTGCACCTGACCCGGCTGACGCGCGACAGACTCTTGCGCGATGATGTTGCCCGCGAAATCGACGATCACCGCCGTCTGATCGCGGTCTGACAGCTTCATCCCCGCGACAAAATGCGAATCCGCACGCACACCCAGCGCGACGGCAGGCCGCCCCCGGCCCGGATCTGCCTCTCGGCTCGCCGAAATCTCCTCGATCAGCCCGGCGGCGATCAGTTCCGAGGTGACGGTGGTCACAGAGGCAGGGCTGACCCCCAGATCCTTGGCCAATTGCACCCGGGCAATCTGCCCCGCAGCGCGCACACGTTCGAATATCTGCTGGCGCAACGGCTTTTGAAGCTCGGCAGAAAGGGAAAACAGCGGCCCTGCGCCCTGCCCCTTCATTTGATTTGTCTGCCGCGTCATCTGTGTCATTTGTTCCGGGCGTGAAATAATGTAACCTCGTTTCGCTGCAACATCGACATGATTTTCTGCATTGCAGCGCGATACTTGTCAAAAATTGCGTCATTGCCAGACTGCGCCAGTAGTTTTATTTTGACAACTGAAATTATTCAGCGCATTTTTGCTCTTGTTACGGCGAATCCGCCGAACCGGCCTTGTGGAGGGGCCGACCAAAACGGGAGGATTATAATGCGCAAGACCCTTCTTGCTGCCGTCATGGCAGTGACCGGCTTTTCAAGCGCCGCCCTGGCCGAAGGGCTGACGGTTGGCGTAAGCTGGTCGAACTTCCAGGAAGAGCGCTGGAAGACCGACGAAGCCGCCATCAAGGCCGCCCTTGAAGCTGCGGGTGCAACCTATGTTTCCGCCGATGCCCAGGCCTCGGCCGCCAAGCAGCTGACCGATGTCGAAGGCCTGATCGCTCAAGGCGTTGATGCCCTGATCATTCTGGCCATGGACAAGGACGCCATCGTTCCGGCGCTGGACAAGGCCGCCGCCGAAGGCATTCCGGTCATCGGCTATGACCGCCTGATCGAAGATCCGCGCGCTTTCTACCTGACCTTTGACAACAAGGGTGTGGGCAAGATCATCGCCGAAGAGGTCACCAAGGCCAAGCCCGAGGGCAACTATGCCATCATCAAGGGTGACCCGGGTGACCCGAACGCAGGCTTCCTGCTGGAAGGCATGATGGGCGTTCTGCAACCTCAAATCGATGCCGGCAAGATCAAGATCGTGGGCGAGGCCTTCTCGGAAGGTTGGAAACCCGACAATGCCCAAGCCAACATGGAACAGATCCTGACCGCCAACAACAACGCGGTGGATGCGGTTCTGGCGGAAAATGACGGCATGGCCGGTGGTGCGATTGCCGCACTTGCCGCGCAGGGCCTGAATGTTCCGATCGGCGGGCAGGACGGCGACCTTTCCGCGCTGAACCGCGTGGCACGCGGCACGCAGACCGTTTCGGTCTGGAAAGACAGCCGCGCGCTGGGCAAGGCCGCGGGCGAGATTGCCGTGGCACTGGCCGGTGGTGCCGCGCTGGATGCCGTGCCGGGTGCGGTGAAGTTCGCGGACGGCGAAAAGAAGGTCGAGATGAACGCGATCCTGCTGACCCCGACCGCCATCACCAAGGACAACCTGAATCTGGTGATCGACGCTGGCCACATCTCGAAAGAGCAGGCCTGCGAAGGGGCCATGGCCGACGTGGCCGCCTGCAAGTAAATCCGGGCCGCCGACAGATTGGCGCCCAAGGGTCGGGCCAGACTTGCCCGACCCATCGCTTCCGCTGCGCAGGCTCTGCTCTCCAGCCGGATGATTTACCCTTAGCCTTGTGGGACAAGGACATGATCAACAGCAATTCCCCTACCCCCGCTGGGAGCGACGCAACCCAGGGGCCGGTGACCAGATTCCTGCGCGCGACCGAGATCGACACCCGCCTTTTGGGCATGGTTGCCGCTCTGGTCCTGATCTGGATCGGTTTTCATCTTTACGGCGCGATCATCAACGGTAACGGCGCGTTTTTGACGCCGCGCAACCTGTGGAACCTGTCGGTGCAGACCGCCTCGATCGGGATCATGGCCACGGGCATGGTGCTGGTGATCGTGACGCGCAACATTGACCTGTCGGTCGGCTCGGTTCTGGGCTTCATCGCCATGATCATGGCGCTGATGCAGGCGCGCTGGCTGCCGCATGTGTTCGATCTGGGCAGCCCGGTGATCTGGATCGTGGCGGTTCTGACCGGCCTGGTGCTGGGTGCTGCTATCGGGGCCTTTCATGGCTATCTGATCGCCTACGCCCGCATTCCGGCATTTATCGTCACTCTTGGCGGCTTGCTGGTCTGGCGTGGGGCTGCGTTTCTGGTGGCGCGGGGCGAGACGATTTCGCCGCTTGATTCCACCTTTGTGCTGATCGGCGGCGGGCCCTATGGATCGGTTGGTGCGACCGGAAGCTGGGTCATTTGCGCGCTGTCCTGTGCGGCGGTGCTCTGGATGATCTGGACAGGCCGCAAGTCGCGCCAAGACCACGGCTTTGCGCAACGCCCGGTCTGGGCCGATACGTTCCTGTCGGCCCTCGGATGTGGCATCATTATCGGTGCGACGCTGCTGATGAACGCCTATCCTTGGCCCAAGGGCATCGTAAAGGACTATGCCGCCAAGAACGGCATCACCGTGCCGGAAGAGGGGCTTTTCATCTCTCATGGCTTT
>CALRKX020000170.1:0-5665 GCA_943368305.1 Erythrobacter sanguineus | reverse complement strand
TGCTGAACCGGGCCCATTCGTCCAGCGCCTTTTGGTATTTCTTGTCGGTGGCATAGGCCGCCTGACCCAGGACGGTCGGGTCCACCACCAGCCCGGCACAATCGATCTGGCCAAAGGTTTCGTGGGTGACCGGGTTGTCTGCCGTCTTGGCCTTGCAGTCGATCCGCTTGGGAACGCAGTCCTTGTCACCGATGAAGCGCAGCGATGCCAGATTGGTGCGGCGCACCAGGATGAAGACGTTGAAATGGCGGGCGGCAGCCTGAAAGATGCGGGCATGGCCGGGAAGCATGGCAACGGTGGACATCGGAAAAACCCTGAATGAACCCGCGCATTCTGCCACAACGCTGTCCCCGCGCAAGCAAAAGCCCCGAAGCGGCGCTTCGGGGCCTTGCATGGTCTGTCAGGCGTTTCAGCCGTTCATCTGGTTGTGCTTGCGCGCGACCCAGCTTTTCGCGGTTTCCACCGCAACGGCGGCATCGCGGCAATAGGCATCAGCGCCGATCGCCTTGCTGAACTCTTCGTTCAGGGGCGCACCGCCGACCAGCACGATATAATCTTCGCGCAGGCCCTTTTCCTTCATCGTGTCGATCACGACCTTCATATAAGGCATCGTCGTGGTCAGCAGGGCCGACATGCCCAGAATATCGGGCTTTTCGGCTTCCAGCGCATCCAGATACTTTTCGACAGAGTTGTTGATGCCCAGATCCAGCACCTCAAACCCGGCACCTTCCATCATCATCGCAACCAGGTTCTTGCCGATGTCGTGGATGTCGCCCTTGACGGTGCCGATCACCATCTTGCCCATGCGCGGCGCGCCGGTTTCAGCCAGCAGCGGCTTGAGGATCGCCATACCCGCCTTCATGGCATTGGCGGCCAGCAGCACTTCGGGAACGAACAGGATGCCGTCGCGGAAGTCGGCGCCCACGATCGTCATACCCGCGACCAGCGCCTTGGTCAGCACGTCATAGGGCGTCCAGCCGCGCTCCAGCAGGATGTTAACGCCTTCCTCGATCTCTTCCTTGAGACCGTCGTACAGGTCGTCGTGCATCTGAAGCACAAGCTCGTCATCGGAAAGTTCCGAGAGGATGATTTCGTCGTCGTCAGCCATCTGTGTGCTCCTCGGGCAGTTGACGCTGGTGTGGGGCCAAAGCCCCGCGCGGACTTTGCGATTTACGACATTGCCTGAATTGAAGCCGACAGCAAGAGGGGGTGAATGCGAAAGCTGTTGCGATGTTCGTGTAATGTTCTATGTTTTTCCCATGCAGGATAAACGCGAAACCCTTTTGCCGGGGCAGCGGGCAAAGGCGCGCGGCGCGCTGGAAAACGCCACGGGGCGGTATGAGGGGGCGACCCGCACCGCCTTTGATGACGGCTGGGAGATAGAAGAGACTGACCGCCTGATCCGAACCGAGGTGCGGGCAGAGGTGGCGCGTTCGGCCATCACCTATAACAGATCGCCCGATATTCCCTTTGACCGCTCGATCAATCCCTATCGCGGGTGCGAGCATGGTTGCATCTACTGCTTTGCCCGGCCGACCCATGCCTACCTCAACCTGTCGCCGGGGCTGGATTTCGAAACCCGGCTGATTGCGCGCCCCGGCTTGGGCAAGGTGCTGGAACGGGAACTGCGGGCGAAATCCTATGCGGTGGATGTGATTGCCATCGGCACCAACACCGACCCCTATCAACCCTGCGAGGCAGACTGGCGCGTGATGCGCGAGGTGGTTCAGGTTCTGTCGGATTTCAACCATCCGCTGGCCATTGTAACCAAAGGCGCCCTGATCGAGCGTGATCTGGACCTGCTGGCCCCCATGGCGGCCAAGGGGCTGCTGCGGGTGGGGGTGTCTGTGACCACGCTTGATGCCACCCTGTCACGCAAGATGGAGCCGCGCGCGCCCGCCCCCGCGCGGCGGCTGCAAATCATCCGCAGGCTGGTCGCGGCGGGCGTGCCGGTGCGGGCGATGGTCGCCCCCGTCGTGCCCGGCCTGACCGATCACGAGATGGAGCCGCTGTTGCAGGCCGTGGCCGAGGCGGGGGCCAGTGCGGCCAGCTTCATCTCGCTGCGTTTGCCGATGGAGGTATCCCCTCTTTTTCAGGACTGGCTGGCCGAACATTTTCCCGACCGGGCGGCCAAGGTCATGGCGCGGGTGCGCGAATTGCATGGCGGCAAGGATTACGATGCCCGCTGGGGGCACCGGTTTCGCGGGCAGGGGATCTGGGCCGAGTTGATGGCGCAACGCTTTGTCAAGGCGGTGGCGCGGCTGGGCCTGGTGCGTGACATGGGGCCGTTGCGGCGCGACCTGTTTGAGCCGCCGCCGCGGGGGGGTGATCAGCTCACCTTGTTTTGACCCAAATTTCTTCGAAAAAATTTGCAAAATCCTTCGAAGGATTTTCTGCGCTCCTATATTCATGTCTCAACCAAGGAGATGCCGATGTTCCTGATTGATCGCCGCAAGATGCAAATGGTCGCCCCTGCCGATGCCCTTCCGGGCCGGGCCACGCCGATCCCCACTGCAGAAACGCATTTCCTGTCGGGCCTGCCGCTGGATGCGCCGGTGCCCGAGGGGATGGAACAGGCGATGTTCGGCATGGGGTGTTTCTGGGGGGTGGAGCGCAAGTTCTGGCAGACGCCGGGCATTTGGCTGACCATGGTCGGCTATGCGGGGGGGTATACGCCGAACCCGACTTACAAGGAAACCTGCACCCAGCTTACCGGCCATAACGAGGTGGTGCGCGTCATCTATGACCCCGCCGTGATCAGCTATGATGCGCTGCTCAAGCTATTCTGGGAAAACCATGACCCGACGCAGGGCATGCGGCAGGGCAATGATGTGGGCAGCACCTACAGATCGGGCATCTATACCTATTCGCCCGAACAGCAGGCCATGGCCGAGGCCTCGAAGCAGCGCTATCAGCAAGCGCTGGACGGGCGCGGGCTGGGGCCGATCACCACCGAAATCCTGCCCGTGCCCACCTTTTACTTTGCCGAGGATTACCACCAGCAATATCTGGCCAAGAACCCCGACGGCTATTGCGGCCTTGCCGGCACTGGCGTGACCTGCCCGATCGGCACCGGGGTGGCGGCGCGCTAGCGCCACATGCTTGCCACGGGCGGCCCTTGCGATTAAGCCCGGCTTATTCCGAAGGAGCCGCCTGATGACCACCTATTCCGCGCTGACCACCGTGCCCGGCGAAGCCCGCGCCAATGCCATTGCGCAATCGCTGGAGCAGTTGGAGCCGGTTCCGGTGGGTGTTGGCGTGTTCGAGATCGAGGATGACTCGGGCCTGTGGGAAATCGGCGCCTATTATCTGGAGCCGCCAAACGAGGCGCTGCTGTCGCTGGTGGCGGAATCCTTCGGTGCACGTCCCTTTGCGCTGTCGGAACTGCCAGAGATCGATTGGGTCGCCAAGGTGCGCCGAGAGCTGAAGCCGGTCGAGGCCGGGCGCTTCTTTGTCTATGGCAGCCATGATGCCGACAAGCTGCCCACAGATCCGGGCCGCGTTGCCTTGCAGATCGAGGCGACGGTGGCCTTCGGTACCGGCCACCACGGCACCACGCTGGGCTGTCTGCGCGCCTTTGACCGGCTGTGTGCCGAAGGATTCCGCCCCGCCCGGGTGGCCGACATCGGTTGCGGCACCGCCGTTCTGGCGATGGCAGCGGCGGCGGTGCTGCCCGAGGCGCTGGTAGTTGCCAGCGACATTGACCGCGTGGCGGTGGATGTGGCCGAGGCGAATGTGGCGATCAACCACCTGGATGGCCGCATCGAATGCCTGGAGGCGGCGGGCTTCGCCCATCCCCGGCTGCAACAGGCGGCCCCCTATGACCTGATCTTTGCCAATATCCTGAAGGGCCCGCTGATCGAACTGGCCCCCGACATGGCCGCCCATTGCGCGCCGGGGGGGCTGATCATCCTGTCAGGTCTGCTTGTGGTGCAGGCGGACGCGATCATTGCGGCCTATCAGGTGGCGGGCTTCTCGCTTGTCTCGCGAGAGGATCTGGGCGAGTGGTCGGCATTGGTTCTGAAACGGAACTGAACCGTTTCCGAACCGCAGGGCAGACCCCAGCCAATTTGCCACTTTCGCGCCACATTTCGGGCCTATTCCGGACATGTGTATTTTGTGGCGACGGGGTTTAAGATGACCGATCAGAACATGGCTGATTTTTACGACAGCGTTCGCCGCTATCATGCCCTGCGGTCAAAAGGGCTCGCCCATGAAGCCACGGGCGCACTGGGGCGTTCTTTCTACTTCGGGCAACTCAAGTCCAAGCGCCGCCGGTCCTTGCTTGCACCGGTGCTGTTTGCCCTGACTGCCGCATTCCTTTTGAAAGCCACGATTTTTTACACTGTGGGTCCGTCCAATTATCAGGACCGTGTTGCCCGGCTGGAGGCAGGGGAAGGGTTTGACAAATTCGGCGCCTGGCTGATGCAGTCGGAACCCGTGACCGAATTTCTGGCCAAGAAGATCGGGCAGGGTGTTAGCGTCCTCAAACACTGAGGTCGTCTAGCCCGCAATAACCGCAAGCCTTAAACCGGCAACCATTAAAACCAGAAGGCCGTTGTCCGGTTGGGACAACGGCCTTCATTCATCTCTGACACCAAGGGCGGTTTAACGGCCGATCAGGTCAACATCTCCACGGCACAGGCCAATATCATCAAGCTCACGGTCCGTCAGCTTCGACAGGGCCTTGCGGGTCACCCGTGCGTCGTTCCAAGCGGAAAAACGGGTGGTGGCTTCGCCCAGCGACTGGACGAAACGGAAGATCGAGATGGCGCCAAACGGCGCCGCGCGGGACGTCTCATAGGCGGCCATTGCGTATTCCTTTCACAAACTGCTCGCACATCAGGCAGTTTTCTGCCTTCGATGACGGTTAAATAGTCGTGCTGCGAATGCGAAGCAATCCCCGCGCCAGCAAGGCCGCCTTGCGTTGCACGCATGGCAAATTTCATGGATTCGCCATGAAGTGCGGTGGAAACGGGGTGCTGCGCTGCGGCAATGTCGTGTTTGCGATGTGCAGCGTCGGCTTTCGCGATCCTGATTAGCGAGGCTTGTCCGGATTGCCAAGACCGGAATTAACCTTGGCGCATGTTCTTGTTTCGTGCTATTTCGGGGAAAACAACGAAAAAGGGGCAGTCATGCGCGTTCTGGGGATCGACCCTGGCCTTCGCAACCTGGGTTGGGGGGTGATTGATGTTGCAGGATCGCGGCTGACCCATGTCGCCAATGGTATCTGCCATTCCGACGGCTCTGAAGGCACATTGGCAGAGCGTCTGCGCAGCTTGCACGCCCAGTTGACCGAGGTTGTACGCCTGTACGCGCCCGATACGGCCGCGGTGGAACATACCTTCGTCAACAAGGATGCGGTTGCCACGCTCAAGCTGGGGCAGGCGCGCGGCATTGCCCTGCTGGTGCCTGCGCAGGCCGGGATTGAAGTGGGCGAATACGCCCCCAATGCGGTGAAGAAAACCGTGGTCGGTGTCGGCCATGCCGCCAAGGTGCAGATCGATCACATGGTTCGCCTGCATTTGCCCGGCGTGCAACTGGCGGGGCCGGATGCGGCGGATGCGCTGGCCATCGCCATCTGCCACGCCCACCACATGCAAAGCGCCCATCGTCTGCAAGACGCGGTGCGGAGGGCGCAGGCATGATCGGCAAGATTTCCGGG
>CALRKX020000169.1:0-5676 GCA_943368305.1 Erythrobacter sanguineus | reverse complement strand
ATGTTCCAGTTGCAGCAGCACCAGATGATAGGGAAAGCCGCCATGCCGGATGCGCCAGCTTGCCAGCATTCGTTCCCAGCGATGAATTGGCAGCAGGACAAGGCGACGGCAGTAAAGCAGAAATTCCTGCCAGACCGTCAGGTCTCGGTGCGGGCGGAAGGCGGGGTATTCCTTGCCGCCAGTCAGCACATGCCAGTGATAAAGCGCGCCCCAGAAGATATGCTGGCGCATGTCGCCCCAGCGGGCGGGGGCGTCGGGCAGGTCCATATCAACCTTGGCCAGCGCGGCCTGCATGTCTGCCACGCTGGTCTGCATCAGGCGGGAGTGGCCGTTTGACCCGCCCCGTTCATAGGTGACCCAATAGGGCCGCAGATAGCCTTCTTCAAAGACATGCACGGTGATGCCTGCGGCCCGGGCCGCAGTCACGGCCTGGGCGTGGATCGGGCGGGTATCGCCGTAAAGCACCAGATCGGTGATGCCCTTTTGGGCCAGCAGGGTGCAGCAGGTCTGCGCCCAGTCTTCGGGTGTGCCCTGATAGGCGATGAAGCGGGATTTCAGTGGCCAGAACACCCGGTCGCCCCGGTTGAACCCGACGCGCCAGACCTCTGCCCCCGCAGCGGCGACCATCCGCGCGAGTTGCCCGAAAAAGGGGCCATGTGGCCCTTGCAGGAAAAGAAAGTTGCGTCCCCGACCCGTCACTTGGTTACTTTCACACACCCGGGCACAGTTTGCGCAGGCTCGCAGTTTGCGCAATGGGCGTTGCCACCCGGTTAAGGGTTAATTTCCCGGCGCGGCAAATTTGCGGCCCCTTTGGTGCGGGTCTGTGGACTTGCAGGGCGCGGGCGAGGCCGTTACCTCTGGGCCAAACGGATAGGAGCGGGCGGATGTTCACCGGCATTGTCACCGATATGGGCGAGATACTGGAGCTGGAGCAGCGCGGCGACCTGCGCGCGCGGATTGCGACCGGGTATGATCCGGCCGGAATTGACATTGGTGCCTCGATCGCCTGCGAGGGGGTGTGCCTGACGGTGGTGGCACTGGGAACTGCGCCGAAGAACTGGTTCGATGTGGAAATCAGTGCCGAGACAGTTTCCAAGACCAACCTTGCCGGTTGGGCCACGGGCAAGCGGCTGAATCTGGAGCGGGCGCTGAAGGTGGGCGATGAGCTGGGCGGGCATATCGTGTCGGGCCATGTTGATGGCGTGGCCGAAGTGGTGGGCTTGCGCCCCGAAGGCGACAGCCTGCGTGTGACCTTCCGCGCGCCTGAAGAATTGGCGAAGTTCATCGCGCCCAAAGGTTCGGTGGCGCTGAACGGCACCTCGTTGACGGTGAACGAGGTGGAGGGCCGCGATTTCGGCATCAACTTCATTCCCCATACGCAAAAGGTGACTACCTGGGGCGGGGTAAAGCTGGGTGACCGGGTGAACCTGGAGGTGGATACCATGGCCCGCTATGTCGCAAGGCTGCGCGAATGGGGCTGATGGGCCACAACAACGGCCCGACGATGGAGGGGGGCACGGGCTGGCGCAGGTATTGCTGGACCGCCGGGCGCGAGGCCTTGTTGCCGACCCTGCCGATTGAGGTGGTGCGGGGCCGGGTGCGGCGGGCGAAAGAACTGGGGCTGGAGTATCGCACCTATGCCTCGGTCCGGGCGCAGACCGGGCATGATGTGGTGGCGTTTCTGTTTTCCTCCAACGCGTTGCGCGTGCGGCACCTGTCGCCCGTGATCCCGCAGGCACAGGCCACGAAACTGGCCGCCGTGATCGGGGCCGAGCGGATCGGGCTGGCCGTGGCGCCTCTTTCGCCGTCGATGCTGTCAACCAATGTGGGGCTGGACCGCAGCCATGCCGCGCCGCATGTACTGCTGCCTTTCCCGGTGATGGCGCAGGCGATCCGCGATATTCTGGGTAAAACCCCCGGTGACCGGGTGGTTCTGGTGGGCGATGCCCCGTTGGAGCGCGACTGGTGCGCTGCGGGGCGGCTGGCGGCCTACCTTCCGGCAGACCGCTATTTCGCCGATTGATCAGGCGTCGAACAGCAACTGATAGCTGATCGGCACAAAGCGGAAGCCGCCCTCGCCGTTGTCCTCGACATGCCCGGTTGCCGGGAAGGGCATGTGGTAACCGATAAAGGGGATGCGGTCGGCGGCGATCATGCCGAAAATGTCCTTGCGGGTCTGGGCCGCCATCGCCTTGTCGGCATCGAACCGCACCTCCCAATCGGGGCGTTGCAGCGACCAGACATAGTGGTTGGCGGTATCGGCGGTCAGCATCAGCCGCTGGCCCGCGCTTTCCAGATGAAAGGCCATATGCCCCGGCGAATGGCCAAAGGCGGCCTTGGCGGTGATGCCGGATGCGACGCTGCCGCCATCAGCCAGAAAGGTGAACTTGTCGGCCAGGGGTCTGACCTTGGTGTCGAAGCCTTCGTTCCCGGCCTGTGCCCAATGGTCAAATTCGGCCTGCCCTGTGACATAGCGGGCCTTGGCAAAGGTCGCGCCTGCCTCGCCCGACAGCCCGCCGATATGGTCGCCGTGCATATGGGTCAGCACCACGACATCCACCTGATCGGGCGTCACCCCGGCCTTTGACAATGCGGCGGTGATCGCCTCGGGTGCAAGGCCGGTGTCGAACAGGATCAGTTCGGACCCGGTGTTCACCAGCACGGGGGTGAAGAAATTCACCGATTTGTCGGCTGGAATGAAGTTTTCCGCCGACAGGGCGGCGAAGTGTTCGGTGCTGGCATTGGTGCCAAAGGTTTCCTGCGGCTTGTCCATCGCGCGGGTGCCCGCAAGCAGAGGTGTCACCTCGAACGCGCCGAGTTTGAAGCGGGAAAAGCCCTGTGGTGCTGGGCCTTGCAGCGGCGCTGCGGCGCGGGCCCCTGTGGCGATCAGGGGCGCAAAGGGCAGGGTGGCGCCGGCGATCAGCGCATTGCGGCGCGAGATGTGCAGGTTCGTCATGGGGTGTCCTTTGGGTTTGGGGTCAACCAAAGGTAGCGCGGCGTGCGCGAAAACCTAACTCACAGATACGCGATTATTCCCACCACGGATCGACGGCGGCAATATCGGCATCGGACCAGCCGAAATGATGCGCCAGTTCATGGATCATCACATGCGTCACCAGTTCAGCCAGCGAGACATCGCCCCGGCTGACCCATTCATCCAGAATGGGCTTGCGGAACAACCAGATCACATCGGGGTGGTTGGGTTGGTCGCTGACAGATTTCTCGGTCAGGGGGGTGCCTTCGTAAAGGCCGGTCAGGTCGTAGGGGCTGTCCACCCCCATCGCCTCCAGTATTTCCTCGGGCGCGAAATCCTCGACCCGCAGGCCGACATGGGTGGCGGCGGCGCGATAGGGTTCGGGCAGGTTGGCAACCGCGCCATGGGCGAGTTGTTCGATCATCAGCAGATCGGGTGCGATGCTTTCGGGGGCGGGGCGGGTCATGGCGGCAAGCTACGGGGGGCGGGACCGTCGGGCAAGCGGCCAAATTCGTTGGAACGAATTTGCAAATTTCTTGCAAGAAATTTGGCTGCGCGGGGCGGGGGCGGGCATGCGCGGCAAAACTGGACAAATCCCCCCCCGTGTGACAATCAGCCGGGGTTCAATGGAGCCTGCCTCATGTCCACCGTCACCCGTTTTGCCCCGTCGCCGACCGGCTATATCCATGTCGGCAATCTGCGCACCGCCTTGATGAACTATCTGATCGCGCGCAAGAACGGCGGCACGTTCATCCTGCGGCTGGACGATACCGATCAGGAACGTTCGAAGCAGGAATATATCGACGGGCTGTTTGCCGATCTGGATTGGTTGGGCATCAAATATGACCGTGTGGAGCAGCAGTCCAAACGGCTGGACCGTTACCGCGAGGCGGCAGAGCAGTTGAAGGCTTCGGGCCGGTTCTATGAATGCTTTGAAAGCCCGACCGAGCTGGACCTGAAGCGCAAGAAGCTGCTGAACATGGGCCGCCCGCCGGTTTATGACCGCGCCAGCCTGAAGCTGACCGAGGCGGAAAAGCAGGCGTTCCGCGATGAGGGCCGGGCCGGATACTGGCGCTTCCGGCTGGATCAGGAGCGGATCGAATGGACCGATGGCATCATCGGCCCGATCTCGATCGATGCGGCCAGCGTGTCGGACCCGGTGCTGATCAAGGCGGACGGGCAGGTGCTGTATACCTTCGCCTCGTCGGTGGATGACGTGGACATGGGGGTGACCCATATCGTGCGCGGGGCGGACCATGTGACCAACACCGCGACGCAGATCCAGATCATGCAGGCGCTGGGCGGGGTGCCCCCGACCTTTGCGCACCATTCGCTGCTGACCGGGGCGAAGGGCGAGGAATTGTCCAAGCGTCTGGGCGTGCTGTCCTTGCGCGACTTGCGCGCGCGGGGGGTGGAGCCGCTGGCGCTGTTGAGCCTCATGGCGCGGTTGGGCTCGTCAAAGCCGGTGGAACTGGTGTCATCGATGCAAGACCTGATAGACGGGTTCGACATTGGCAGCTTTGGCGCAGCCCCAACCAAATTTGACGCCGAAGACCTGTTCCCCCTGACCCGCCACCATGTGCAAAGCCTGCCGTTTTCTGCGGTTCAGGCCCGGATCGCGGCGCTGGGTGTTCCGGCGGACAAGGCCGAGTCGTTCTGGAACGTGGCCAAGGCCAATATCACCGTGCTGGCCGATCTGGAGGGATGGTGGCATCTGTTCCGCGATGGTGCTGTCCCCATGGTCGAGGAGGCTGACCGCGATTTCGTGCGTCAGGCCATAGCGATGCTGCCCGCCCAGCCCTGGACCACCGCGACCTGGGGCGAATGGACTGCGTCTGTGAAAGAGGCGACGGGCCGCAAGGGCAAGGATCTGTTCCGCCCGCTGCGTCTGGCGCTGACCGGGCAGGCGCATGGGCCGGAGATGGCCGATGTACTGCCTTTGCTGCAAAAGCTGCCGGTGGTGTGACCTGCCGGCCGCCGGGGGCGCTTCGCCCCCCGGACCCCCAGAGGATATTTATGAACAGATGAGGGGGGGCGTCCGGCGGGGCGCCCTTTTTTGCATATCTGGTGCCTCTGGTATGCGCCTATTTGGTATGCAGTTGCACTCTGGCACTTGCCAGATGCGACGCTTCTGCGCTAGCTTGCGACGGTCAGGATCGGGAGAATCCGGGCAGGGCCGCAAGGTTCATGTCCGGTGCCGAAGGAGCAACCGCCCCGGTAAACTCTCAGGCGCAACGGACCGTTCTGGCAAAAGACTCTGGAGAGTGGCGCGGTTGCGCCCGCCGAAGGGATAACGATCTCAGGCGCCCGAAAGGGTAGGGACAGAGGGGGCACCGAGGGCAGGGGAACTGTCTGTACGGTGCCGGGCTGTGTGCAGAACCGGCAGTCATGGGGGCGGCCTTGGCCGAAGAATTGTTACGTTTGGGTCTGCATGATCTGCATGTCGCGCTTGGCGGCAAGATGGTGCCATTCGCGGGCTATGAGATGGCGGTGCAATATCCGGCCGGGGTGATGAAAGAACACCTGCATACGCGGGCGGCGGCGGGCCTGTTTGATGTGTCGCACATGGGGCAGGTGATCCTGCGGCCCAAGGCGGGCATGGAGGCGCTGTGTCTGGGGTTCGAGGCGCTGATGCCGGTCGATGTTCTGGGGCTGGCGCAGGGGCGGCAGCGCTATGGGCTGTTCACCAACGAGGCGGGTGG